>JBIIXM010000269.1:0-3024 GCA_044338435.1 Flavobacterium sp.
GGAATCAACAAAAAACACATTGGAGCAGAGTTTGGATTTGAATACCAAATCACGTCAACCATTAAAGCTACCGGTTCTGCTTCTTACGGAGAGTACACTTACGACAACAACCCGAATTTAAAAGTTAACGATGATGCTTTGGCTACATCAACTAACCCGAATCCAGTATTTGATTTCGGAAAAACCTACATCAAAGGATACCGTTTACCGGGCATGCCACAACAAGCTTATTCCTTTGGTTTAGAATACAGAGATCCTAAATTCTGGTGGATTGGTGCTAACATCAACTATTTGGCAGACAGCTATATCAGCATTTCTAACATCTTAAGAACTGAAAATTTTGTAGCAGATGCCAGTGGTTTAGGTTTTGAAGGCGCTACGGAAGAAGCAGTTAGAGCTGCTTTAAGACAAGAAAAATTTGATCCAACGACCTTGTTGAATTTAGTAGGTGGAAAATCTTGGAGAGTTGGAAGCAACACTTTCGGATTTTTTGCATCCATCAATAACGTTTTGGATTATGAATACAAAACCGGAGGTTTCGAGCAGTCCAGAAAGGCAACTTTCCCAGATTACCAAGCAGACAATGCTAACGGAACCCCATCATTCGGACCTAAATATTTCTATGGTTACGGAAGAACTTATTTCTTAAATTTATACATCAATTTCTAATAGTATAGCACTATGAAAAATATATTTAAATCGTTTTTGGCCATAGCAACGCTTAGTCTTGCTGTTAGTTGTTCGGATGATACTGAAATTCCTCCGTTCAAGCCATTGATTTTTTCCGAAGATTTTCCGGAAGCTGAAATTAACTACAATGCTACTTTTGATTTTGAAGGTTGGACCAATTTTGCCGAAACAGGAACCAAACTTTGGATTGAAAGAGATTTTAACAACGACGGATACATCCAATTCAGCCCGTTTGGTAGTGGACAAGCATCAAACATCGGTTGGGCAATCACACCGGCAATCACAATCGGACCAGATGCTAATGCGGTATTGTCATTCTCTTCCGCCTCTAACTTCGTAGACAATCCCGATAATAAATTAGAAGTATTTATTTCTACCAACTATGACGGAACAAATGTTTTAGCGGCTACTTGGACACAATTAGACGCCGTTGTTGCCGACAATACTACCAATAATTATACTTACATTCCATCAGGTGAAATTGACTTGTCTGCTTATTCTGGAACGGTTCACATCGCCTTTAAAGTTACCGGGAACGGATCAACTTTAGACGGATTATTCCAAGTAGATAAAGTAAAAGTTTACTCTAATAACTAAAAAAGACTATGAAAAAATTAAAATTTTTAGCATTAGTATTTACAGCAGCAACTTTTGTGAGTTGTGTAAATGACGAGTTCAGAGAGCCGGATTTGAGCGGAGAGTGTACTACTTTAACGCCTACAAAAACCGTTCAACAAATCGCAGCTTTGGCTACCGCTTCGTATGTTAAATATGAAGGCGAAGATATTATTGAAGCTTACGTTACTTCAAGTGACGCTGGAGGAAACTTTTACAAATCAATCTCTTTGGTCTCTGTTGACGGACAACAAGGATTTAGTATTCCGGTTGACGATTACAACTTGTACACTAAATATGAACCGGGAAGAAAGGTTTATGTAAACATGAAAAACAGATATATTGTTAGAGAATTCGGTTCACCAATTATCGGAAATCTTTACAATGGCGGTACACCTGATGACCCTAGTGATGATGAAGTGGGTAGAATTTCTCCGGTAGAATACCAAAGTATCATTACTCGTTCATGCGATAAAGTAGAGGAAAGTCAAATCATTAACAATATTACCATTTCTCAAGCTTTAAACGATTCTTATTTGAATAAATTAATCGAGTTTGATAATGTTCAGTTTACAGATGCATCTTTAGGTAAAACTTATTATGATGCAACCTTAAACGATTTAGGCGGATCTACTAATCACTTAATCACTAATGAGTTTGGTAATACAATTATTGTGAGAGTTAGTTCTTATGCTAATTTTGCTTCTAAAGCGGTACCATCTAAAAGTGGTAAAATCAGAGGTGTTTTAACCAAATACAATTCTGATTACCAATTCATGGTTAGAACCGAAAGCGACATCAACTTAACTAACGACCGTTTAGCAATCGACTTTTTCCCGCCAATCGGTGGAACAGCTATCGCTTATTCAGGATCGTTGAACGAACCGTTCACTACTTATACCGCCACAAACCAACAAGTTTTCCCAGCTTACATCAATGATGCAGTAGTAGGAAGCAGATACTGGCAGGTTAAAACCTTCAGTGGTAACCGTTATATCCAAATGACTTCTTTTGGTGGTACGGCAGAAGCCAATAGAACTTTGTTCTTTGTTCCTGTTGATTTTACGGCAGCGAGCAACTTCTCATTCAAATCTAAAGCTGGATTTGCCAACGGGAACTGTTTGAAAGTGTATTACACCACAGATTATGTTCCGGGTACCAACGCTACGAATGCAACTTATACCGATATTACCTCAAGCTTCACCATTTCTCCGGGATTATCAAGCGGTTATCCAACCAATTTTACCAATAGTGGTAATTATGCGATACCGGGTACTTTAACCGGAAATGGATTCTTCGTGTTTGAATATACAGGAAACGGAACCGGAGTAACAACGACTATGCAAATTGACGATATTTTGATCAACTAGGTATCAAACTATTAATTCCAAATAAAAGCCATCCGTTAGGGTGGCTTTTTTTGTAGCGATTATTTAGCTACTTTTAAGGCTTCAATTTCTAGCATAACAACCATGAAAAAAATTGTTTCAATAATCCTCTGCACTATGGGCATTACTGCATCAGCACAAGAAGTACTTACTCCCGAAACACTCTGGAAACTCGGCCGAGTAACGGCTATGGGCATTTCCAAAGACGGCAAATCTATCGTTTACAAAGTAGCGACGCCTTCGGTGGCAGACAACAAATCCAATTCGAAATTTTATACCATTCCGGTTAACGGCGGTAATCCCGTCGAAGTAAAGGAAACCAAAGACTTAT
>JBIIXM010000268.1:0-3024 GCA_044338435.1 Flavobacterium sp.
AAGTTTGACTGATAAATTCCATATTTGCTCATTTTTACGCAAAAATAGAAATATAAATGTCGGAAAGATGAAATTTTATCGAAATGAAGTACTTTTGAAATCAAATTCGACTTTGATATGAAAAATTTCAGCATTGAAATAAAGTGGACCTTGCGCTTTATATTGTTGGTTTTGGCTTGGGCTATTGGTGAAAAATTTATGGGACTGCATGACCAACACATCAATCAATACGCTGTTTACACTAATCTCTTCGGAATTCCGGCTTTGTTATTTTATTTCTTGGCTTTGGCGGAAAAGAAGAAATACTTCTTTAACCATCAAATGACCTGGTCACAAGGCTTTATAAGTGGCGTTGTTTTATCTTTTTTTGTAGCGATACTAATGCCGATAGCACAATTGGTGATTTACAAAAGCATCACACCGCATTTTTTTGAAACGATTATCGAATACAAAACTAAAAGTCCGTTACTAACCCATCACATCACCGTGAAAGATGCCCTAGCCTACTTCAATTTGAAAAGTTTTATGATTCAGAGTGTGTTTAGTGCCTTGTCTATGGGCACTATTTCGGGTGCGATTGCCGCTTTCTTTTTGCGAACCAAAAAATAATTGCACGGTTCTTGCAAACGGTTTTAAAAACATTTTTATTATGAAACGATTCTATAAAATTTCATCGCTGATGGCCGTTTTGGTTTTGTTTGCTTCTTGCATCAGTACCAAATCCACTTTAAAAAATGTAGACGATAACGCTCCTATACCGGTGCTGACCAAAAACAATACGTTTGTGCTGACGGAATACAGTAAAGATAAAAAATACGGTTACGACCCGGATTATCCAATCAATGTTTTTTTCAAAAATGCCAAAGATGAAAATCTCAATGCCGAGCGATTCTTAAATGCTTTGGCCGGTCCGAACGGTGAAAAAATCACATTTACTAAAATTGAAAGTTGTTGTCCTTTTCCCTCTAAAAGAAGTGAAATGGGGGCAGGATTTTTAGACGTGTACGAATTGCATTGGGAAGGCCAAACAAGTCCCGTAAAATTGTATTTAAACATTTACGAACGAGGCTATTTATTAGTTCCTGTAGGCCTGAGTATCAAAAAATAAGTCCTAAAATTATCTGCTCAAAGTAAGTAAATTATTCATAACTTAGCGGTTTTTAAAAACCCATATTTTATGAATATTAATACCCTTCCACAAATCAAAAATACTGATAGTGGAAATTTCTTTGTGCTAGCCGGTCCATGTGCCATTGAAGGCGAAGAAATGGCATTACGAATTGCCGAAAAATTAGTTGCAATCACCGATAAGTTAGCCATCCCTTATGTTTTTAAAGTCTCGTTTAAAAAAGCCAATCGCTCCCGAATTGACAGTTTCTCCGGTATAGGAGATGAAAAAGCTTTAAAAATACTTCGAAAAGTTTCTGAAACATTTCACATTCCAACGGTAACCGACATCCACACCAATGAAGATGCCGACAGAGCCGCTCAATATGTAGATGTATTACAAATTCCTGCCTTTTTGGTCAGACAAACCGATTTGGTTGTAGCTGCCGCCAAAACCGGAAAAACAGTTAACTTGAAAAAAGGACAGTTCATGAGTCCGGAAAGCATGAAACACGCGGTACAAAAAGTCTTAGATTGCCATAACGAAAACGTAATGGTAACCGATAGAGGGACCATGTTTGGCTATCAAGATATGATAGTGGATTTCAGAGGTATTCCAACCATGCAACAATATGCCACTACAGTTTTGGATGTTACGCATTCGCTTCAACAACCTAATCAAACCGCAGGAGTAACAGGAGGAAGACCGGATATGATAGAAACTATCGCCAAAGCCGGAATTGCTGTAGGAGTTGACGGGATTTTTATCGAAACCCATTTCGATCCTGCCAATGCTAAAAGCGATGGTGCCAACATGTTGCATTTAGATTATTTTGAAAACTTGATGACGCGTTTGGTGGCTATCCGAAAAACCATTAACGCTTTCTAATTTAATTACCCAAAGCCTTGAAAAATTTTTTTTTAATTTCATTACTGACATTCTGTGCCTTATCGCAACCGGTATCAGCGCAAGACCAACAAGTCAACCCCAGTAAATATACCGCTCACAACAAAGGAAAAATGTACATTTTCTGGGGTGGAAACCGTGAAAGCTTCTCAAAATCTGATATTCATTTCAAAGGAGAGAATTACAATTTTACCCTAAACGATGTTTCCGCCAATGATAAACCCAAAGGATGGCACATCGATTACTTTAATCCGGCAAGAATGACTATTCCTCAAACGAATTTGCGAATTGGCTATTTTATTTCCGATCACTACAACATTTCTATTGGTGTAGACCACATGAAATATGTGATGAACCAGAATCAAACCGTTACCATCAACGGAACCATCAATGAGGGAGGCCCTTTTGACGGTACTTACAACAATGATCCGATAGTCCTTACCGAAAATTTCTTGACTTTCGAACACACCGATGGGTTAAATTACATCAATACCGAATTCAGTCGTGTTGACGATATTTCTAAATTATTCAAAATAAACAATACCGATATCTTTCAAATCAACGTCACAGAAGGTGTTGGAGCCGGAATCTTATACCCGAAAACAAATGCCATGCTGATGGGAAAAGAACGTCATGACGATTTTCACATAGCCGGGTATGGCGTTTCTGCCAAAGTAGGATTAAATTTCACTTTCTTCAAACACTTCTTTTTGCAGACCGAATTTAAAGGTGGTTACATCGACATGAATGACATCAGAACCACACACAGTAGTGCAGACCGAGCTTCCCAACATTTCTTCTTTTTACAAAGAATTGTTACCATAGGGGGTATCTTTAAAGTCTGATTTCCCCTACTAGCTATTACTACCGACCAAATACCACCTTTATGAAAAAAATTACAATTTTAGTATTGACTTCTTTGATGTCAATTTGTGGCTACTCACAAATGGCTCTGGAAGGATTCGAATCAACAACGGGTCCGACTGCACTTCCTTCTACGACCTGGACTT
>JBIIXM010000270.1:0-2992 GCA_044338435.1 Flavobacterium sp.
AAGTGATACCGATTGGACATATGATAAACTTATAGAACATTGGAAAAAAAATGGAATTTCTAATATAGAAGGGATATACGAAAGGGTTTCTTCACAAATTGAATACAAACTTGGAGTTTTAAAAGAAAACAATGAGTATAAAATTATTTATTTGGCAGGCGCCAGAGGCTCTGAATGGAAAGAGGGAGATATTAAAGCTACTTTGAGGAAAACGGCACAATTTGGCACATTTAAATCTAACTGGTACATGCTTAATAAAGCCTATAACAAAGATGTCAATGTAATTTTTGAAGCTGCCGCCATGAGAACATTATCGGAAGCCGGAGACAATAGCCAGGATTTATACTTAAAAATGTATCCTACCTATGATAATGAGGTTAATGCAACCGCACAAACTAACAGCTCAAACAATTGGAAAAGTTCAGGAACGGGTTTCTTTATAGATAAAAAAGGCTATCTGGCAACCAATTATCATGTAATTAAAGATGCTACAACCATAGAAATTGTACATAACGGCAAAGCCTACAAAGCTAAAGTTGTAATTTCAGACGAGCAAAATGATTTGGCAATTTTAAAAATTGACGATAACACATTTGTGCCATTACCAACTTTAAGTTACAATTTCAAAACCGAAAGTTCCGATGTGGGAACTTCAGTCTTTGCGCTGGGATATCCAATGACCCAAATTATGGGAGAAGAAATCAAATTTACCGACGGAAAAATAAGTTCTAAATCAGGCTATAAAGGTGAAATTTCAACCTATCAAATATCGGTTCCCATTCAACCCGGAAATAGTGGCGGTCCGCTATTTGACAATGATGGAAATTTAGTAGGCATTACGTCATCCGGTCTTGATAACAGACTGGCGGATAATGTAAATTACGCCATCAAGACCAAATACCTAAACTTACTGATTGAAGAAATCAATGGTAAAATTGAACTACCAAAAACGGTGCTAAGCAAAACAACATTATTAACAGAGAAAATAAAAAGTCTCTCCAATTATGTGGTTTTTATTAAAGTAAAATAATTCTAGTGCCAACAACCGTTAACCGTTACAGTTTATTTTTCATAGCTTTTACCCTACCTTAACCTACTATTTCAACATAGTAAATTATATACCGATGAGATTGGGGAGTTGGGAAAAGATTATACTGAGATTGGATGTTTGGATAAAAGAGTATCAGATAACGGACAACAGACAACAAACATTGTAAGCCCACTGTGATCTTAGTGTCTTATTTAAAACAATAATCTCGGTTACGTTACTTCGAATGATTTTGCCAAGTGAAAACGGTAGTTTTTACTTGGCAAAATTGTATCGACCCGAGCGCAGCGAACTGAGCGTAAGCTAGAAGCTTGTCTAAACAACGGTTCTCGATATATTTTTTGTTCCGTTGCACTCCACAAAAACCACTCGAACTGACGGGATAGTAGTACCCGGGAACACGAGTCTTTAAACTTTTAAACCCGAAATCCCAACCTTCCCTAACTCACCGTTACCGCTCCCATATACACACTGGTAGCATAGGCTTTGCCATCGGCGGCGGCAAAGGTAATCCAGCTTTGTACCTCCAAGCCGTTAAAAAAGGCAGGCAACTATACTACTGAGAAAAAAAGTTACTCAAAAGCAACAGTTAGGATAAAAAGTATTGGATAACAGATAGCCCTCTGTACATCTTTACCTTCACCGTGAGTCTCTGTGCAACCCGTAACCCGTAACTATATAACTATGTGCTAAAACAACAAAAAAGCCCTACTACAGTCTTGCGTTAATTATTAAAAAATATTCAAAACAAAACGTATTTTATTATTATTTTTTTAATATATTTTATTTTTTATTAAAAAGTTAATAATAAAGACTACCTTTACCCTTTATTAATACATTATTTATTATGAACGAAGGAACTATTAAGTTTTTCAATGAAGCCAAAGGATTTGGTTTTATTACCCCTAACAACGGAGGTCAAGATGTTTTTGTACACGTAACCGGTCTTAACGGCACTGTACGTGAAAACGACACTGTAACTTATGCCGTTGAAAATGGCCAAAAAGGCCCACATGCTGTTAATGTAAACGTTATCTAAGATATATTTACTTTTGCCAACTAAGCCGGTCTTTAAAGAGACCGGCTTTTTTATTGGCTTGCACTTTGCATACAATTGCTTTATATGTTAAGTTAACTATTTCATATCAGTAGCACCAAATGAAACGGCGCAATGCTATTGTCACCCTGAGCTTGTCGAAGGGCAACTCTCTTGCTACGGCGCGAAATGCAATTCAACGGAATCAATCTTTTCGCATCGTATTTTCACTCTAAATAACTACACTGGCTTTTAAGTTGTTTTTATCATAGTAGAACGGTTCTCGATACATCCCGATTGGCAATCGGGACACTCGAACTGACGGCGTAGTAGTACCCTAGAACTCCTACCTAAAAAAATAGCTTCCGGTTACGTCACTTCGAGTCATTTTGCCAAGTAAAAACGGTAGTTTTGCTTGGTGAAATTTTATCGAGAAGCTTGTCTAAACAACGGTTCTCGATAAAATTTTTGTTCCGTTGCACTCCACAAAAACCACTCGAACTGACGGGATAGTAGTACCCAGGAACACGAGTCTATAAACTTTTAAACTTTTAACTCCAAACCTTAAACCCTCTCTGTGTATCTCCTTTTGCTCAGTGTATCTCTGTGTAACTCCAAACCTTAAACCCAACAAAAAAGCCCCAACCGGGGCTTTTCTTATTTTAAACTATTTAAACTTTGCTCTATCGTGGCAATCTTGGCTAAGGCATCGGCTTCTTTTTTGCGTTCGTTAGCAATCACTTGCTCCGGCGCACCGGCTACAAATTTCTGGTTGGCCAATTTGCCTTGCACACTGCGCAGGAAGCCTTGGGTGTATTGCAACTCCTCAGTCAGCTTGGCAATTTCCGCAGCAATGTCAATATTACCCGATACCGGTATAAAGTACTCATTTGACTTCACACGGTAGG
>JBIIXM010000272.1:0-2978 GCA_044338435.1 Flavobacterium sp.
TTAGCGCACTTTCGTTTAAAAATATATTTTAATCTGAAAACTGTAATTCCTATATTTGCACCCTTAAAATACGACACATGAGAATCTCATACAATTGGTTAAAACAATTCATTAAAATAGATTTAAAATCAGAGGAAACTGCTGCTATATTAACCGATTTAGGGTTGGAAGTAGAAGTAGTTGAAAAATACCAATCGGTTCGCGGCGGATTGGAAGGTGTAGTTGTTGGTCATGTGTTGACGTGTGAAAAACATCCTGACGCCGACAGGTTAAAAATCACTACTGTTGATTTAGGCGATGGTACTCCGGTGCAAATTGTTTGCGGCGCTGCCAACGTAGCTGCGGGTCAAAAAGTTCCTGTGGCTACTATCGGAACCAAATTGTTTGACAAAGACGGTAATGAGTTTGAAATTAAAAAAGGAAAAATTCGCGGACAAGAAAGCCACGGTATGATTTGCGCCGAAGATGAATTGGGCTTAGGCACCAGTCATGACGGCATTATGATATTAGACGAAAAGTTAAAACCGGGAATGCCTTGCGCCAAAGTATTCAACATAGAAAATGATGAAGTATTCGAAATCGGTTTAACGCCCAACCGTGCTGATGCTATGTCACATATGGGTGTGGCTCGTGATTTGCGTGCCAGCTTATTGCAAAAAAACAGCAATATCGAGTTGATTACACCATCGGTGAGTACATTCAGAATTGACAAAAGAACCTTGAAAATTGACGTTGACGTTAAAGACAGTAAGTTAGCGCCAAGATATTGCGGTGTCACCATTTCAGGTGTAACCGTAAAAGAATCACCTGAATGGTTGAAAAACCGTTTGAAAGCGATTGGATTAACTCCGAAAAACAATATCGTCGACGTTACCAATTATATTTTACACGATTTAGGTCAACCGTTACATGCCTTTGATACAGCTAAAATCAACGGTAAAATCATTGTCAAAACCGTAGCGGCCGGTACTAAGTTTACCACTTTAGACGAGGTGGAAAGAACGTTACACGAAGAAGATTTAATGATTTGCGACGAAAAAGGACCGTTGTGTTTGGCGGGTGTTTTCGGCGGAAAATCTTCAGGAGTTACCGAAACAACTAATGCTATTTTCTTAGAAAGCGCTTACTTCAATCCGGTTTCCATCCGAAAATCAGCTAAAAGACATGGTTTAAATACCGATGCTTCTTTCCGTTTTGAAAGAGGAATAGACCCTAATATTACCGAGTTTGCCTTGAAACGCGCGGCTTTATTGATTAAAGAAGTAGCCGGCGGTGAAATAACATCAGACATCATCGATGTGTATCCTAAAAAAATTGAAGATTTCCCGGTATTCCTTCATTTTGAAAAAGCCAATAAATTAATCGGACAAGAATTGCCGAAAGAAACCATCAAGAAAATTTTGGCTTCATTAGATATTAAAGTGACTACGGTTTCTGATGCCGGTTTGGGTTTAATCATTCCGTCTTACCGTGTTGATGTGCAACGTGAAATTGATGTGATTGAAGAAATTTTACGCGTTTACGGTTACAACAACATCAATTTCACCAAGAAATTAAATGCTACAGTAGCCAATTCTGCCCGTACGGAAGATTATAAAGTACAAAACATAGTGGCCACACAGTTAAACGGCTTAGGCTTTCATGAAATGATGGCCAATTCTTTGACTACACCGGATTACGTTGGTTTATCAGATATGTTGAAAGAGGAATACAATGTGATGATGTTGAATCCGTTGAGCAACGATTTGTCGGCTATGCGTCAGTCATTACTATTCTCAGGACTTGAAGCCGTTTCCTATAATATCAACCGCAGAAACGGTGATTTGAAATTATTCGAATTCGGTAAAACCTACCACAAATTGCCTTCAGGTTACGATGAACCGAAACACCTGACTTTATTTGTTTCCGGTAATCGCAATGCTGAAAGTTGGACCAATCCGCAAAAACCTTCCGATTTCTTTTTATTCAAAGGTTATGTAAGTTCGGTTTTAGAGCGATTGGGCATCAACAAAATCCAAAACAAACCGGCTGCTTCGGATGTGTTTGCTGAAGGCATTGCCATCGCTTCCGGGAATGATACTTTGGTAGAATTCGGAACTGTGAAGAAATCGATTTTAAAACATTTCGACATCAAGCAGGAAGTGTTTTATGCCGATTTCAATTGGAACCTGATTTTAAAACTCATTGGTAGCAAAATCAAATTTACTGACATCCCGAAATATCCGGAAGTTCGCAGAGATTTAGCCCTTTTGGTAGATGAAACAGTGGCTTTTGATGCGATTTACAACATAGCCCGTCAAACCGAAAAATCGTTGTTAAAAGCCGTGAATTTGTTTGATGTGTACCAAGGCAAAAACCTACCGGAAGGCAAAAAGTCGTATGCCGTAAGTTTTACACTGCAAGACAGTACAAAAACCTTAACCGACGAGCAAATTGATAAAATCATGAGCAAGTTGTTGAAGAATATGGAAAACGAATTAGGCGCCAGTTTGAGATAACTGTTTCCTTGATATTGAATAAAAAACGCCTGAATTAGTTTGGGCGTTTTTTTATTGCAATTTGCCTACAATTTTTACAGCAGAATTTTTCAAAACTTTAACAACTGTAGAAAAGTAATTTGGAAGCCGGCTTGTAAGGTTTGAAAAAAATATTTTGTAAATTTCGTTTGTGTAATTTTCAAGTTATCAACTGTTTAAAAATTTGCATTATGTTGCTCCACAAGGTAAACCTTCAAGAAGAATTACTTTCCGAAAGAAAAAAACGCCAATCAGAAGCTCCCATTTTAGCGCAAGTACAATTCATTTTAGCCGAAAACGAACGCGAAAGGGAAAAGGTAACTAACAAGCTTCAGCATAGAAGTTCAACAATTTCTAATGCTTTGCAATTTGATTTATTGGAAACCGATAAAATTTTCCACATCGACCAAATCCGCAAAATTTGTGTGGATTACCGTTTGCGATTTTTAGACAGCAGTATTT
>JBIIXM010000271.1:0-2978 GCA_044338435.1 Flavobacterium sp.
GTATTAAAAAGCTTAGCCGGTCCGGCACCGAATTACGATTGCCAAAAAATCCTCAGTACTAAATCACCAGAAGAAGCCAGTAAAATGAGTGGTTTCATTTCCATTATACTTTTACCGATACGCTATTTTATGGTGATGGGATTATGTGTATTGGGAATCATCTTCTTCAAAGAATTAAGCCTTTCTCAGCATGCCGACGGTATTAACTTTGAAAGCATTATGCCGGCGGTAATCAATAAATACCTGCCAACCGGACTTGTAGGCCTGGTTTTAGCCGGATTCTTAGGCGCTTTTATGAGTAATTTTTCCGGAACATTGAACGCCGGTCAAGCTTATTTGGTAAACGACATTTATTTGAAATTCGTCAACCCTGAAGCCGACAGAAAAAAAATCATCAACATCAGTTACCTATCAGGCGCTGCCATGGTAATACTTGGTATCGGTTTGGGATTATTGATTAAAGATGTCAATATGATTTTTAACATAATCACTGCTGGTTTGTATGGCGGCTTTGTCTGCGCCAATGTTTTAAAATGGTATTGGTGGCGATTTAATGCCAATGGCTATTTTTGGGGCATGTTGGCCGGTATAACAGCCAGCGCCATTCCTCCGCTGCTTTCCGTAACCGGAATTACCCATTATTTCGACGGAACCCGAATGCTATACTTCTTCCCAGTATTCATAGTAATCCAACTTATTGCTTGTGTTTTAGGCTCATATGCAGCACCTCCAACCAACAAAGAAACTCTGATGAAATTCTACAAAGATGTTCGCCCGTGGGGCTTTTGGAAACCCATACACGATGAAATTGCCTTGACAGAACCATCAATAGAAAAAAATAAAAACTTCCGAACCAATATGCTCAATGTTGCGCTTGGAATTTCAGGCCAAATTTTACTGACGCTCCTGCCTATGTATTTAATACTATCTCAGTGGAACTCACTAGTGATTGTATTGGCATTATTCCTTGTAATTGTAGTAATTATGAGAAAAACATGGTGGAAACGACTAACCGATTATTAAAATAATTTTTTTACACAATATGATTACTGATAACATCCAAAAAATAGCCAACTATGATGCGCTAATGCAATCATACAACAATACCATCAAAGCCAAAAATGAACCTACAGCCGAAAATAATGGCGTGTATACGCGCTACAAAAATCCGGTCGTAACCAACAAACATGTTCCTATTCACTGGCGATACGATTTAAACGCCGAAACAAATCCTCTGGGCTTAGAGCGAATTGGTTTTAACGCTACTTTTAATGCAGGCGCCATCAAATGGAACGATAAATATGTGCTTTGCCTACGCGTAGAGGGAAATGACAGAAAATCCTTTTTTGCTATGGCTGAAAGTCCGAATGGCATCGATAATTTCGGGTTCTGGGACAAACCTTGTATCATTCCTCAAATTACCGACAATCCCGACACAAATGTATATGACATGCGATTGGTCTCTCATGAAGACGGATGGATTTATGGTGTCTTTTGTACCGAAAGAAAAGATGTAAATGCCCCTAAAACGGACACAAGTTCTGCTGTAGCCAATGCCGGAATTGTAAGAACAAAAGATTTAATCCACTTTGAAAGACTGCCCGACTTAATTTCCAACTCCGGACAGCAAAGAAATGTGGTTTTGCATCCGGAATTTGTTAACGGAAAGTACGCCATTTACACGCGTCCTCAAGACGGCTTTATTGATGTTGGTAATGGTGGCGGTATCGGTATTGGGTATATAGATGACATGAATAATCCTGAAGTTCAAAACGAAACCATCATTTACGGAAAAGCCTATCACACCGTATACGAACTCAAAAACGGCTTAGGTCCGGCTCCAATAAAAACAAATAAAGGTTGGTTGCATTTGGCTCACGGTGTTCGAAATACCGCTGCCGGATTGCGCTATACATTGTATATGTTTATGACTGATTTGAACGATATTGAAAAGGTAACCCACAAACCTGCCGGCCATTTTATGGCTCCGGAAGATGCTGAAAGAATCGGCGACGTATCGAATGTGTTATTTTCTAATGGATGGATAGTTGATGATAACGGTACTGTTTTCATTTATTATGCCTCGTCAGATACCCGAATGCACGTGGCTGTATCATCAGTAGAACGTCTTGTAGACTATGTATGTCATTCGCCCGAAGACACTTTGTATTCACACGGCTCCGTACAAACAATTATTGATTTAATTGACCGAAATCAGTCTTGTAAATAACCATGTCTGACAGCAAAACTCAAAGCCTTAAAACACTGGCAATAAACGAACTAAATGCCATTTTAGCCTTTTGGAGTCAAGAAACCATTGACGAAAAAAATGGCGGATTTATAGGCGAAATCGATTATAACAATCTTAAAAATTATGAAGCGGATAAAGGTTCCGTTTTATATGCTCGAATACTTTGGAGTTTTTCAGCGGCTTATGCCTTGAATCAAGAGGCATCATACAAAATATTGGCCAAAAGAGCCTTTGAAGCCATTAAGCATCATTTTTATGACAACGAATTTGGTGGTATTTTTTGGAGCATTACCCACAACGGGAAACCTAAAGACACCAAGAATCAAATTTACGCTCTTGCTTTTACCATTTACGGACTGGCGGAATACTATAAAATAAGTCGGGAAACAAAAGCTTTAAACATGGCTGTTTCATTGTTTCGAAAGATTGAAGCACATAGCTATGACGCCAAACACGAAGGGTATTTTGAAGCGTTTTCCCGTGATTGGCAACCTTTAGAAGATTTGAGGTTAAGCGAAAAAGATGCCAACGAAAAAAAAACCATGAACACCCATTTGCATATAGTGGAAGCTTATGCAAATCTCTATCAAATATGGCCTGAGTTTGAACTGAAAGTGAAAATAAGGGAAATTCTCTATGTTATCAGTGCCTATTTCATCAACAAGGAAACTTGGCATCTGAAACTTTTCTTTGATGAAAATTGGGTGGAAAAACCGGATGTCATTTC
>JBIIXM010000273.1:0-2974 GCA_044338435.1 Flavobacterium sp.
TTTCTCAGGAAGATTTAAAATGGGCGATTGACAGCGTTAAGTTGGGGGAATTCATCAAATCGTTACCTAAAGGATTGGATACCAAAATTTATCCGGAAGGCAAGCAACTGTCTTCTTCCAACGCCCAAAAAATATTGTTGGCCCGAAGCATTATCAACCGTCCGAAGATTTTGTTCTACGAAGATGCCTTAGATAAAATGGACAACGATGCAGCGCAAGAAGTAATCGATTTCATTACTTCAAACGAGAACAAATGGACATTAATTGTTTCCTCTAAAAACGACTATTGGAAACAAAAATGCAACCGAAAAATCACCATGAGCGACGGAAAAATTATTAACGACACTAAACAGTAATCGAAATGCTTAATATTTCTAACAACAATCGAATTGGCGAAACCATAGAAAAATACAGCACTTTTAAAACGCTGAGTGATCGCCCGCATTACAAAGTTTTGAATAAAATTATTGGTGGTGTTTCCCTATTTGGTTTATTGATCTTGTTCTTGCCTTGGACGCAAAACATCTCGGGTTCGGGTGCTGTAACGACGCTAAAACCGGATCAAAGACCGCAAACTATTCACTCGGCTATCGCCGGAAGAATAGAGAAATGGTACGTTAAAGAAGGTGATTTTGTACAAAAAGGCGACACAATTTTATTCATTTCGGAAACCAAAGAAGATTACCTAGATCCAAATTTGGTTAAAAACACCGAAAGCCAACTCAAAGCCAAAGAAATGGCCGGTCAATCCTACGGCGGTAAAGTAGTTTCGTTGGAAGGTCAGATGGCAGCCATCCGAAACGAACGCCAACTCAAATTGCAACAAGCCAACAACAAAATCCGTCAAGCCATCTTAAAAGTCAAAAGCGACAGTATGGATTTGGTGGCCGTAAGAACGCAGATTAAAATCGCCACTACTCAGTTCAATCGTTCCTTAGCTTTAAACAAAGAAGGCTTAAAACCGATGACCGATGTGGAAGAAAAGCGTTTGAAATTGCAAGAAACCGAAGCCAAAATCATCACGCAGGAAAACAAATTGTTAGGCAGCGAAAACGAGTTGATTAACGCTAAAGTAGAAGTTAATCGCATCATAGCCGAATACAACGAAAAAGAGCAAAAAGCCAGCAGCGACCGATTTACCGCTTTAAGCAGTCAGTACGACACCGAAGCGCAAGTCAACAAACTCAAAAACCAATACACCAATTACCAAATACGAAACGGGATGTATTACATCAAAGCGCCGCAAAGTGGTTATGTAAACCGCGCGTTGCAATCGGGCATCGGTGAAACCATTAAAGAAGGCACTCAAATTGTAAGCATCATGCCGGCCAAATACGACATCGCGGTAGAAACTTTTGTTTCGGCTACCGATTTACCGTTGTTACACAAAGGAGAAAAAGTCCGAATTTGGTTCGACGGTTGGCCTACCATTGTATTCTCGGGCTGGCCTAACTTGTCCTACGGCACTTTCGGCGGTAAAATTGTAGCCATCGAAAACTTCATCAGCGATAATGGTAAATTTCGCGTTTTGATTGCGCCGGATGAAAACGAAGAAGCTTGGCCTAAACAAATCAGCATAGGTTCGGGTGCACAAACCTTAGCTTTGCTCGACAATGTTCCGGTTTGGTTTGAAATTTGGCGAACCCTTAACGGATTTCCACCCAACTATTACCAGCCTAAAAACAATACTCAAAAAGACAAAAAATAATGAAGTCGATTCTCATAGGTTTTTTATTGTTCGGATTTTCGGTTTGGAGTCAAAACACTTCCAAAGAACTTACCTACAATGAGTTTTTGGGTTATGTTAAAAAGTACCATCCATTGGTTAAAAGCGCCAACTTAGAAATCAATCAGGCACAAGCCAATTTAATGATGGCGCGCGGTGGTTTCGACCCGAAAATTGAAGTTGATTTTGAACAAAAGAAATTCAAAGACAACCAATACTATTCGATTTTAAACAGTAGTTTTAAAATCCCGACTTGGTACGGCGTAGAGATCAAAGCCGGTTTCGACAATAACGAAGGCATTTACCTCAACCCTGAAAACACCGTTCCCAACCAAGGATTGACTTCTTTGGGAATTTCTGTGCCTTTGGGACAAGGTTTGTTTATCAACCAAAGAATGGCCGATTTGCGCAAGGCTAAAATTCAAGTAAAATTGAGTCAAGCCGAAAGAAATTTAATGGCCGTTTCAGTTTTATACGACGCTTCGGTGGCGTATTTCAATTGGAAACGAAATCACACCGAAGTGAATTTGTACCAAATGTACTTAACCAATGCTAACATACGTTATGGAGGCATCGCTAAGTCTATTGAACAAGGCGACAAACCGGCTATTGACAGCGTAGAAGCCGGCATTATCGTTAGAAACAGAAAATTGAGTTTGGAAGAATCACAGTTGAAACTGGCCAAAGCCAAATTGGAGTTGGCCAACTTCCTGTGGTTGGAAAACAATGTCCCACTCGAATTACAAGACGACATCATTCCTGAAGAAAATTTAGTGCTTACTATTAAAGAAACCTTGCGCACTAACGACTTAATGTTGGACAATCCATCATTAGAAAACCATCCGAAGATTAACGCTTTGGAACAAAAAATCGAAATGCTCGATGTGGAACGAAAACTCAAAGCCAATATGTTATTACCAAGAATCGATTTAGGATATTCGTATTTGTCCGAACCAAGATACTTTGACAATTATCGATTTCAAGATTATAAAGTCGGTTTGAACTTTTACTTCCCGCTTTTTTTGCGAAAAGAACGCGGTAGTTTGCAACTGGCCAAGCTGAAGTTACAAGATGTAAAATTCGATTTGGATTTGGAACGGGTGTCTTTGAAAAACAAAATCAAAGCACAACAAACCGAAATCAATTCGCTGGAAAAACAAAAACAACTCATAGAGAATTTGGTCTTAGATTACAACACCATGTTAAGTTCGGAAGAACGGTTGTTTACGTTTGGCGAAAGCTCGATTT
>JBIIXM010000015.1:0-12021 GCA_044338435.1 Flavobacterium sp.
TAAACCCGAGTTACTGTTGTGTAAAATATCGTTGATGATTTTAAAAACGGCGTCGTAAGTGGTTGGCGGCACACTTTGTTGCACAAACCCAAGAAAATCATCTTGGAAACCTTCAATGGGAATGTACGGAATTAAGTTAAGGATAAAAAGCGCAAACGGAAACAACGACATAAAAAAACTCCACGCAATGGCTGCCGCACGATAGGAAATGGCGCCTTCAACGATTCCGATGATGTAATGTTCGATTAAATCATAGAGTGACAACCCGTGTAACCAAGGCAACGGAATTTTTTGCAATAGCAACACCAAAGTGCTGACAATGGGTATTTTTTTGAGTTTGTCCTCTATCTCGATGCTCATCTTAAAAGGCTTTCAGACTTAAATCCATGTTGTACACCGAATGCGTTAAAGCACCCGATGAGATATAATCTACACCGCATTCGGCATATTGGCGAATGGTTTTTTCGTTGATATTCCCTGAAGATTCCGTTTGACAGCGATCACCAATAAGCACTACTGCTTTTTCGGTATCTTCAAAATTGAAGTTGTCAATTAAGATGCGATGCACACCGTCATTTTGGAGAATTTCTTCAATCTCGGCTAAGTTTCTGGCTTCAACTATGATTTTTAAATCGAGGTTATTGTGCTTCAAAAACGCTTTGGTTTTGTTGATGGCATGGGTAATACCACCGGCAAAATCGTTGTGGTTGTCTTTCAGCATTACCATATCGTATAGCGCAAAGCGATGGTTTTCGCCGCCGCCGATTTTGACTGCCCATTTTTCGCAAGCTCGGAAACCCGGTGTGGTTTTACGCGTATCTAAAATCTTGGTTTTGGTGCCTTCCAAAAGTTGCACGTAGCTGTTGGTTTTAGTGGCTATAGCCGACATGCGTTGCATGGAATTCAGGACCAAACGTTCGGCTTTTAAAATCGATTGTGAATTGCCTGAAACGTGAAACGCAACGTCACCGAATTTAACCGGCGTTCCGTCTTGGATAAAAACTTCAACTTGCAATGTTGGATCAACATTTTCAAAAATCATTTGGGCAAAGGCAACTCCGGCTATGATTCCGGTGTCTTTGACCAACAATTTGGCACGGCCTTCCGCCATATCCGGGATACAAGCCAACGAGCTGTAATCGCCGGGACCAATGTCTTCGCGAATGCCGTTTTGAATGATTAAATTGAGTTCGTTTTGAAATTGAGCTTCTGAAATCATGAGATTTGGTATTGTTTGGCTAAAGTAATTTGAAAATTTGAAAATTTGAAGATTTGAAGATGGAAAATTGCCTTTTCCAAAACATTTTCAAATTGGCACATTTTCAAATCTTCAAATCTATTACCTTTGTAGCACAACAACACAACCCATGTACAAACTACTCATTCGCCCAATCCTTTTTTGGTTTGATCCGGAAGAAGTGCATTATTTCACTTTTTCGTTAGTTAAATTTCTTTGCAAAATTCCTTTTGTGCCTCAACTGTTTAAGTCGATTTACGAAGTCGAAGACCAACGTTTAGAGCGAGAAGTCTTTGGTTTAAAATTCAAAAATCCCGTAGGTTTGGCCGCAGGTTTTGATAAAGATGCCAAGTTGTATAACGAGTTATCGCATTTTGGTTTCGGATTTATTGAAATCGGCACCTTAACGCCAAAACCTCAAGATGGCAATCCGAAAAAACGATTGTTTCGCTTGAAAGAAGACAGCGCTATCATTAATCGAATGGGATTCAATAATGGCGGTGTGGAAGCAGCTGTACTTCGTTTACAACAAAACAAAGGCGTTTTGATTGGCGGCAACATCGGTAAAAACAAAGTAACACCAAACGAAAATGCTACTGCCGACTATTTACTTTGTTTTGATGCTTTGTTTGCCTATGTGGATTATTTTGTGGTCAATGTAAGTTCGCCGAACACTCCGAATTTAAGAGCGTTGCAGGAAAAAGAACCATTGACCGAATTGCTCAACACTTTGCAATCGCACAATTTGTTACACCAAAATCCAAAACCGATTTTACTGAAAATCGCACCCGATTTGACCAATGAGCAATTGTTAGACATTATTGACATTGTAAACGATTCTAAAATTGCGGGCATCATCGCTACCAATACTACCATTTCCCGCGACGGTTTAGAATCCGAAAATAAAATCGAAACCGGCGGATTATCCGGTAAACCCTTAACCGAACGTTCGACAGAAGTAATTCGTTTTCTATCCGAAAAAAGCAATAAGGCCTTTCCTATTATTGGTGTTGGTGGTATTCATTCTGCTCAAGACGCCATAGATAAACTGGAAGCCGGCGCGAGTTTGGTGCAATTGTACACCGGATTTATTTATGAAGGTCCGGCTTTGATTAAGGAAATCAATCATAAACTATTGGAAAAAAGCAAATCGTAATTTTTTGGATTGACTTGATTTTATAATGTAATCTTAGCGGTTTTTCTTTTGAAACGAAAGTGGTTTTAGTATCTTTGAAAACGAATATGAAGCCTATCAAAATTATAGAATGTCCACGCGATGCCATGCAAGGCATTAAGACTTTTATTCCAACCGAACAGAAAGTCAACTACATTCAGGCGTTACTACGCGTGGGTTTTGATACTATAGATTTCGGGAGTTTTGTATCGCCTAAGGCCATTCCGCAAATGCAAGATACGCCTGAAGTTTTGGCTCAATTAGATTTATCCCAAACCACCAGCAAATTATTGGCCATTATTGCCAATACGCAAGGTGCACAAATGGCTGCTGTACACAAAGAAATACAGTATTTAGGGTTTCCGTTTTCTATTTCGGAGAACTTCCAAATGCGCAACACACACAAAACCATAGCGGAAAGTTTACTTACCTTACAAGAAATTCTAGACATTGCCAATACCGCTGATAAAGAAGTCGTAGCTTATCTTTCTATGGGATTTGGGAATCCTTACGGTGATCCTTGGAATGTTGAAATTGTAGGCGAATGGACCGAAACTCTGGCGAAAATGGGCGTCAAAATCTTATCGTTATCCGATACCATTGGTAGCTCAACCCCGGAAGTAATTGATTATTTGTTTTCAAATTTAATTCCGAAATACCCAGAAATTGAATTTGGCGCACACTTGCATACTACGCCCGAAAAATGGCATGAAAAAATTGATACGGCTTACAAAGCTGGTTGTCGTAGATTTGACGGTGCTATTCAAGGATTTGGTGGTTGCCCAATGGCTAAAGACGACTTGACCGGGAATATGCCTACTGAAAAACTACTCTCGTTTTTTACGACTCAAAAAGAAAACACCAACACCAGTCCCATGAGTTTTGAAAGTGCTTACAATGAGGCTACAAAACTATTTGGGAAATTTCATTGATTCATAATGGCTATGTCAATGTTTTTTGTATTTTTATAATCCCGAATCCTAAAAATAATCACTTTGCCTCGAATCATAAGACTTTCGATTGCGGTATTTATATGCTTGTTGGCCTACCCAAACCAAGTACTTGCTGCCTTTTCACCTAAAGACTCTATTGATTATTACCTACAAGAATCCAAAAAATATTCTTATACCGATTTTCAAAAAGCCAAACTTTATTTGTACAAAGCCGATAAAATAGCTCGATCGGCCCAAGACAAAAACAGTATTGCTAATGTAATGCTGCAGTTGGGCGCTAACTATTACATTAACGGTTCCTATGATATCGCTTTAAAAAACTATATCAAAGCAGCTGTTATTTGTGAAGCAGAGAACAACAAACTCGGACTTGCAAAAGCTTTAATGGGACAAGGCTTAATACAGCAAGTATATGGCAGAGACAAAGAAGCTTTGAAAAATTTTAAAAAATCAATCGCCATTTGCAGAGTCCTAAACGATGAGCAGTATACCGTCAAAAACCTATTAAACATTGGTATTTCACAAAGCAATTTAAGTCAATTTGATGAAGCCTACCGCAGTTTCTTGGAATCACTCAAATTAGGGGAACAATACCAACTGGCGAATGATTCTCAAATGGCTCGAAACAAATTGGCTAACATCCATTTCATCAAAAACAACTTAGATTCTGCTACATATTACTATCAAAAAGTAATAAACGATTCCCAAAAGCCGAATTTATGGGAAGAAGCATTTGCTTTATCCGGACTATCGGAAACATATCTCAAAGCGGAAAATTACACCCAAGCGGAAGATTATGGCTTGCGAGGTTTTAAAGCTGCTAAAATGGTAGGCGCTAAATGGGATATTGCTCGATCTTCTGAAATTTTATCAAAAGTTTACTTTCGGAAAAACAATTTCAAATCGGCACATCACTATTTAATGATCAACAAAAATTACAACGATTTATTATTTGCCGAGTCCAAAATCAGGGAAGTCAACATTTTGCAATTAGAAGCCAAAGAAGCTGAAAATGAAAAATTAGAAGCCAAAGCAGAAACAGCACAGCAAAAACTTAACAATATCCGAATTTTTGTAGGATGTATCATCTTGTTGTTTTTATCGCTTTCCATCTTCACCTATTACTACTACAAGTACAACAAACAAAGAGGGAAGTTCTACAAAGAAATCGACATCAAAAATCGAGAAATTCAAAGCCAACAATCGTTGATTACTTCCCAAAATATAGTGTTGGAAGAATTGAATCAAACCAAAAACAGAATATTTTCAATCTTATCACACGATTTGAAAACGCCTATTAACTCGCTGATTCAAGTTATTGAACTCAACAAACAAAATGATTTAACCAAAGAAGAACAATTGTTTGTCTTTGAAAAACTCCAAAAACAAGTGGAAGGTACCGCTTTGGTTTTGAACAATTTGTTGCGATGGGCCAATTCACAAATTGATGGAACTAGTATCATTTTTGAAAAAATAGCTCTCAACCAAATTGCTGAAGAATCCATCAGTTCATTTTATGCCGAAGTAGCCAAGAAAAAAGTGTCGTTCGAACACAGTTACAACAACGACATCTTTATCAAAGCCGATATAGGTCAAACGCGCATCATTATTCAAAATATCATTGCCAATGCTGTAAAATTTGCACCGCTAAACAGTCATATCGAAATTTTTTATTCCTCGGATGACCAATACCAAAAAATTCACATCAAAGATTTTGGTAACGGACTCAATCAGAGTAAAATTGAAGAAATTTTAAGTTTCAACCGCCGACTTTCCTCTGAAAAAGGCACTTCCATGGAAGAAGGAACCGGACTAGGATTACTGTTGGTAAAACAGTTTCTAATCAACAATAAAGGGCAATTGAACATCCAAAGTGTTGAAGGCGAAATGACCGAATTCATCATTTCATTTTTGAAAGACTAAGCCGTTAAAGTATAGAGATTTTTTAGTATATTTGCTCGCAATTTAACTACAACTACAAATTGCAACATGAAAGCACACAACTCCAAAATCGTTGGGGAAGGTTTAACCTACGACGATGTACTGCTTATTCCGAATTACTCCGAAATTTTACCACGCGAAGTTAGCATACAATCGAAATTTTCAAAAAACATTACCTTGAACGTTCCTATTGTTTCTGCTGCTATGGACACCGTAACCGAGAGTGCGATGGCGATTGCGATGGCGCAAGAAGGCGGTATTGGCGTGTTACACAAAAACATGACCATCGAGCAACAAGCCGCTAAAGTTCGTAAAGTAAAACGTGCCGAAGCCGGGATGATACTCGATCCGGTAACTTTACCCCTAACCGCAACTGTTGGCGATGCTAAAATGGCGATGAAAGAATTTGGTATCGGTGGTATTCCTGTGGTAGATGAAAACGGAATTTTGAAAGGCATTGCTACCAACCGTGACTTGCGTTTTGAAAAAGTCAACTCACGTTCAATCACAGAAGTGATGACATCACAAAACTTAGTTACTGCGGCCGTTGGTACCACTTTACAAGAAGCAGAAGGCATTTTGCAACAAAATAAAATCGAAAAATTACCGGTCGTAGATGCCAACTACAAATTGGTTGGTTTAATCACTTTCCGCGACATAACGAAACTCACTCAAAAACCTATAGCCAATAAAGACAAATTCGGTCGCTTAAGAGTTGCCGCCGCTTTAGGAGTTACTGCCGATGCCATTGAAAGAGCCACTGCACTTGTTAATGCCGGAGTTGATGCGGTAATTATCGATACTGCTCACGGACATACCAAAGGCGTCGTGAGTGTTTTAAAAGAAGTCAAAGCCAAATTCCCCGAATTAGATGTAGTGGTTGGAAACATAGCTACTCCTGAAGCCGCATTATACTTAGTTGAAAACGGAGCCGATGCAGTTAAAGTTGGTATTGGACCAGGTTCAATTTGTACCACACGCGTAGTAGCCGGTGTCGGGTTTCCGCAATTCTCCGCTGTTTTGGAAGTCGCCGCTGCTTTAAGAGGTACCGGAATTCCGGTAATTGCCGATGGCGGTATCCGCTACACCGGTGACATTCCGAAAGCCATTGCTGCCGGAGCCGACAGTGTGATGTTGGGTTCATTACTCGCCGGAACCAAAGAATCTCCTGGTGAAACCATTATTTTTGAAGGTAGAAAATTTAAGTCTTACCGCGGAATGGGTTCTGTTGAAGCCATGCAAGAAGGTTCGAAAGACCGTTATTTCCAAGATGTGGAAGACGATATTAAAAAATTAGTGCCGGAAGGTATTGTAGGACGCGTTCCATACAAGGGCGAATTAAACGAGAGCATGCAACAATTTATTGGCGGACTACGAGCCGGTATGGGTTATTGTGGTGCTAAAGACATTCCGACTTTACAAGAAAACGGTCGCTTTGTTCGAATCACTGCCAGTGGTATTGGGGAAAGTCATCCGCACAATGTTACCATTACTAAAGAAGCGCCGAATTATTCGAGGTAATTCAATGGAATTAAGATTCAATATCAATCAAGCCATTGAAACCGAACTTTATTACGGTTTATATACTATTTATATTCTTGGCGGTCATCATGTTAAAACTAATCCTGATTTTTTCATGCAAATTGAAAATATCACTACAGGTGAAGACATTGAGTTAACTGAAAAATGGCCCAAAGCTCGAGATTTTAAAAACGGGAAGAAAGCAGTAAAATTCTATGAATTCCAAATAAATGAATATGGCAAATTCAAAATTACAGTCCATAATTATCAAGACATAATAATTAAGGATTCAATATTGGATGTGTTTGATTTGTTTCCATTTTCAATTTTAAACCGATTAAATTCAGTCATTTTGGGTCGAAGCCAGAAATCAAAAAGCATTAATGAGATTGAAATTCTGATTAGTTAATACAAAAAAGGCATAAGTTGAATCTTATGCCTTTTGTTTTATATAAAATTTTAAGAATTATATCCCTAAATAATTGCTTGGTGTGATAGCCAATAATTCCGCTTTAATCTCCTCAGACACATTCAATGTTCCGATGAATGCATGAATGGATTCCTTTGTCATGGCTTCGTTAGTTCGGGTTAAACCCTTCAAAGCTTCATAAGGATTCGGATAGCCTTCGCGACGCAAAATGGTCTGAATGGCTTCGGCTACTACGGCCCAGTTTTTCTCTAAATCTTCGGCAAACTTAGATTCATTTAATAATAATTTATTCAAGCCTTTTAAAGTGGCTTCGAAAGCGATAATCGTATGTCCGAAAGGAACGCCTATGTTTCTTAAAACGGTACTGTCGGTTAAATCGCGTTGCAATCTGGATATAGGTAATTTGGCCGATAAGTGTTCGAATATGGCATTGGCAATGCCCAAATTCCCTTCTGAATTTTCAAAATCGATTGGATTTACTTTATGCGGCATCGCAGACGAACCAATTTCTCCGGCTTTGATTTTTTGCTTGAAATAATCCATCGAAACGTACGTCCAAATGTCACGATCTAAGTCGATGATGATGGTATTGATTCGTTTCAAAGCATCGAAAAAAGCAGCAAAATGGTCGTAATGTTCAATTTGAGTTGTTGGGAAAGAATGTTGCAATCCTAAAACTTCTTCCACGAATGAAGTCCCGAATTGCTTCCAATCGACATTAGGATAAGCCACGTGGTGTGCATTGAAATTTCCGGTCGCACCACCAAATTTGGCGGCAAATGGAATATTGAATAACAAACGTAATTGTTCTTCCAGTCGCTCTACAAAAACCAAGATTTCTTTACCTAAACGCGTTGGTGAAGCCGGCTGACCGTGCGTTCTGGCCAACATAGGCACATCTTTCCACTCCATGCTCAATTCTTTCAACTTGGCAATCAAGGCAATCAAACTCGGCATATACACTTTTTCAAAAGCTTCTTTAGTCGATAACGGAATAGCGGTATTGTTAATGTCCTGAGACGTCAAACCAAAATGAATAAATTCTTTGTGAGCACTCAAACCAAGCGCTTCAAACTTATCCTTGATAAAATATTCTACGGCTTTTACATCGTGATTGGTTGTTTTCTCAGTTTCTTTGATGACTAGAGCATCTTCAGTTGTAAAGTTTTGGTAAATAGCTCTCAGTGCTTCAAAACTGCTTTTGTTTACACTTTTTAATTGCGGTAAATCACTTTCGCACAAAGCAATGAAGTATTCAATTTCAACCAAAACACGATATTTAATCAAGGCTTCTTCCGAGAAAAAAGCAGCTAACGGTTTGGTGGCTTTGCGGTATCTGCCGTCTACAGGAGAAATGGCGTTTAAAGTAGTTAATGACATGTAGTTGTATGTTGTTGTTTCAAGGTGCAAAAATAGTTATTAGTTGTAAGTTATGAGTTATGAGTCATGAGTTTTTTGCAATAATTTATCTCTTACCAAAGGAACTCCTTCGGTAGCATTTAAGGAAATAACTTTCAACGGATTGGGCAAATCATAAATCGTGGCCGGTCTCGGATCGATATAAAAAACAGGAATGTTACTCTGAGCATAATGTATCAACCCGGCCGCGGGATACACTTGCAACGAAGTGCCGACAACGGCCAAGATATCTGCTTGCGTTACTATACTGACAGCTTCGTCTAAGGCCGGAACGGCTTCTCCAAACCAAACAATGTGAGGACGCAACTGACTGCCTTTCGAATCGACATCACCAATCTTCAAATCATTTTTCCAATCCATGATTTCAATAGCGTGCGAATGATCACTTCGGACCTTCAACAATTCACCGTGCAAATGCAAAACCTTTTTACTGCCGGCTTGTTCGTGCAAATTATCTACGTTTTGGGTAATAATATGAACGTCGAAATCAGCTTCCATTTCAGCCAAAGTAAAATGACCTAAGTTGGGTTTCACTTCATGCAATTGTCGACGACGTTGGTTGTAAAAATCGAGCACTAACGCTTTATTGTTGAGCCAACCGTCATACGAAGCCACTTCCATCACGTCATGACCTTCCCATAAACCATCGGCATCGCGAAAGGTTTTGATACCGCTTTCGGCAGAAATACCGGCACCGGTTAAAACCACTACTTTCTTTTTTTCCACAATCTTGTTTTAAAATTATTTTGAAGGATTATTTGATTTTAAAGCTACGCATTTTTGCTATTTTTGACAAAACAATTTTTATGATTGACCTTGATTACTTGAAATACCTTGAAGGCTTTTTAACCGACAGTCGGAAACAACGCTTTTTAGAAGTATTAAAAAACCGAACCAATCACTTTACCATCGCTATGGAAGATGTTTATCAACTGCACAATACTAGTGCGGTAATGCGAAGTTGTGAAGTTTTCGGGATTCAGGAACTCAATGTAGTCGAGCAAAAATTCGGCAAACGAATCGACACCGAAATTGCAATGGGTGCGCAAAAATGGGTCGACATTAACCGATACAATTCGATGCAAAACTGTATCGATTCCCTACGAGACAAGGGTTATAAAATCATAGCCACGACGCCACACAACGATTCTTGTTATTTACACGAATTCGATATCACTAAAAAAAGCGCTATTTTTTTCGGAACAGAAAAACAAGGCTTATCACCTGAAGTTATAGAACAAGCCGACGGTTGCTTAAAAATCCCGATGGTTGGTTTTACGGAGAGTTTGAACATTTCAGTTTCAGCGGCCATCATCATTCAAGACATAACCAATCGCCTTCGCCAATCAGATTTGAAATGGGAGTTAAGTCCGGAAGAATTGCTGGAAAAACGTTTGCTTTGGGCTAAAAATTCGATTAAAGACATCAAGCGTATTGAAGAACGCTATTACGCAGAACGCTAGTTATTCCTTGATGTACTTTTCGTGTTTTTTCGACAATACTTTGTATTCTTCGTAACAAGAACTAATAGCATCCATAATTTGTAAATCGTTGGCCGTTTGTATAAAAGATTCCGAATAATTACAACGCTGCAATATCTCGGCTATGTCTTTTTTATCTACACCCAAAAGCACCGCAATGGTCTCGCGGTCGAACTTCGATTCCAGTAAATTGCGAACGGTATCGTCTTTCTTCATCGCTTTAAGCTTTTTGAGCTCTTTGGGTTTGTTGCCAAAGAAATTGTATAACATATCTGCCGGATTAAAGATAGAACCCAAAACACGACTAAAAGCATTGGGAGAACTTTCCCCGGCTTCATACGCTTGCGGCAATCCGGAAATGCTGTAACGGTAATTTTCTTTTTCAGGAATGAGTTTGGAATCGATTTCCAAATAACCCGTCAAATCATATTTGCGCACTATCACTTCTTCCAAAGCAATGGCTTTTTCGGTCATTAAAATTTTAGCCGTACCGTTTTTAATCCAGTCGTTGGTCACACGAACGCGCAACGAGCGATAGCCTAAAATAGAAATGTGCAAGGTGTCACTAACGCTGACTTCCATCTCAAAATAACCGCTGGCATTAGTGGTTACCCCTTTGACTTTGTTGACGTTAATGATGTTAGCGTTCGGAATCGGCAACAAACTATTATCGTTCACAATGGTCCCTGAAACTTTTTGAGACACCGGATTAACCTGAGCCAAAGTGGTAAAGGCCAATAAAAAAAGAATAGAAAGTAAAAAGTATTTCATAGCTGTTTTTGATGGTTTAAAAGTATGAAACTCTTTTAAGAAAACGGACGGTTACGACACAGAATTAGAAGAAAATTAACAAATACAACCAAACACCTCTGAAAAAAGTATTTTCATCGCAGTTTTCAATAGGATAAAATCAAAAAACTCCGTTTTACCAAAGCAAAACGGAGTTGTCTATTTGAATAAGAAATTCGTATAATACTAGCTTCTTCTCGGTCTACGGTTTTTAGCCGCTTCAAACGAGCGTCCTGCCGGTCTGTCGGAATTGCTTTCAGAACGTCTTGGTGCGCTGCCTTCTCTTTGAAAAGAACCCGGTTCTCTTCTTGATCTGTCTGAACTTCTTTCGCTTCTGAAGCCACCTTCTCTTGGAGCTGAACTTCTGTCACTTCTGAAACCGCCCTCTTTTCGTGGTCCGAAACTTCCGCCACCGCTTCTTCCTCCGAATCCGCCTGAGCTTCTTCTTTCTCCGCCACCACTTCTTCCGTTGTGGTCACGTCTGTCGCGACTTCCGCCTTCGTTTTTCGAAATTTCAACGTTGATGCGACGGCCGTTAAGGTCAAATCCGTTTAGAATCGACATTACTTTATCAGTGTGTTCGCCATCAGTATTAAAGAAAGAGAAACCTTCTTTTACATCTACTTTAAAGACGTCATCACGACCCAAATCTAACGTTTCTTTCAAGAAGTCTTTCAACTGCATCCAATCGAAATCGTCACGAGCACCAATGTTTACAAAATAACGTACCGGATCGCCGGCTCTGATTTCTCTTGGTTCCGAAGAACCTCTGTCTGATTTCTCACCCGATAAATCACGTTTCTTTTTGTAGTAATTGATGAATCGATTGAATTCAACCGATACCATTTTCTTGATTAATTCTTCTTTGGTCAACCCATCCAAAACTTCGTTAATAGCCGGTAAATAGTTGTCTATTTCGTGGTCTACTTCAGTGTCTTTGATTTTGTTAGCCAAGTGTAACAATTGGATTTCACAAATTTCGATGCCACTTGGAATAGTCTTCTCTTCAAATTTTTGTTGGATGATTTTTTCAATCGAATGAATCTTGCGAATCTCACTTTTAGTGATGATTACAA
>JBIIXM010000274.1:0-2962 GCA_044338435.1 Flavobacterium sp.
CTTTTTCAAGTTTAAAAAACTTAAATTTACCTTTATTAAATATGGATGTAATCTATGAAGCAATTATACCTAATCAGACATGCAAAGTCTAGTTGGTCATCTCCTTTAAATGATGTTGACAGACCTTTGACCAATAGGGGAATCCAAGATGCCCATTTGGTATCAGCCGAAGTTTTTCATGAGCTGCCTGAAGCTTACTTGTTTTGGAGTAGTATAGCCAAACGAGCAAAAGAAACCGCAGTAATCTTGGCTCAAAATGTATCTTATCCTTTGGAAAGCATACAGTTTAAAGCTGAATTATACACCTTCGATGACAGAAAATTAGAGCAAATCATAAAATCGTGTTCTGACAGCTGTGACCATTTAATTGTTTGCGGCCATAATGAGGCTATTACAAATTTTGTCAATAAATTTGGCGATAGGTTTATTGACAATGTGCCAACATCAGGTTTTGCTAAACTTGCTTTTAATGTAAATAGTTGGAAAGACATTGCTGATGGACAAACGCTAAAGACAATCTTTCCCAAAGAATTAAAATAATATGAGTACAGATAATGGTTATCGCTATATAGATCGTGAAAAAAGTTGGTTGGCCTTTAATGCCAGAGTTTTGCAAGAAGCTGCAGACGAATCGGTTCCTTTGTTAGAACGGTTGCGATTTATTGGTATTTTTTCCAATAATTTAGATGAATTTTTCCGTGTTCGTTTTGCAGCAGTTCGCCGTTTGAGCTTGTCCGGTGTTTCGGGTGAGAAAATCTTGGGTGGCATCACAGCCCAACAACTGGTTAAAGACATTACCGAAATTGTAATTAAGCAACAAGCGGAAAGTTTACGCGTATTACGCCTTATAGAAGAAGAATTGGTCAGACAAAACATCATCATTATTGATGAAACCGAAGTAACCGGCGAACACGAAAACTTTGTAAAAGATTTTTTCATTCAAAAAGTCAGCCCGGAATTGGTTACCATCATCTTAAATGATTTGGCCGAATTTCCGCTTCTCAAAGATACATTCGGCTATTTGGCGGTGAAATTGGTTATGAAGCCGGAGCAAAAACCATCTATTTTAGGATTGGTAAAACCCAAAACTGAAATCCGATATGCCATTATTGAAATTCCTAAAAATACAAATCGTATTGTGGAGTTGCCTCACAAAGACGGAAAGCAATACTTAATGTTGTTAGACGATGTCATTCGCTACAACCTGAGCAGTATCTTTAATATATTCGACTACGAAAGTATTTCGGCGCATATGATTAAAATCACCAGAGATGCGCAGCTAGATATTGATAGTGACATGAGTAAAAGTATGCTCGAAAAAATCGCTACTTCTGTTAAAGACCGCAGAATTGGTGAGCCGGTTCGTTTTGTATACGACCAATCTATAGGCAAAGATACGCTGAAATTCTTCTTGGATAAAATGGGCATTCACGCTACCGATGGTATTATCCCCGGTGGAAGATACCACAACCGTCGCGATTATATGAACTTCCCGAATTTGGGTCGATTCGACTTATTATACCAGCCTAGAACGCCGCTACCGGTTGAAGGCTTATCACTGGATGGCAGTATACTGAATCGGATCGCTCAAAAAGATTACCTCATTAATGCGCCTTTTCAGTCGTTTTCTTATTTAATCAAGTTCTTGCGTGAAGCTGCCTTAGATCCTAAAGTAACCGCAATCAAAATTACGTTATACCGTTTGGCTAAGAATTCGCAAATCATCAGTTCCTTGATTAACGCGGCCAAAAACGGAAAAAAAGTGACAGTCCAAATCGAGTTGCAAGCCCGATTTGACGAGGCAAGTAATATATCGTATGCTGAACAAATGCAACAAGAAGGCATTGAGTTGATTTTTGGTATCAAAGGTCTGAAAGTGCACAGTAAAATATGTGTTATCGATAGAATGGAAGAAGGCAAAATAAAACGCTATGGCTTTATTTCTACCGGAAACTTTAATGAAACGACCGCTAAAATTTACACCGATTTAACACTGTTTACCAGTCACCAACAAATCCTGAAAGACGTGGCTAAAATTTTTGATTTCTTCGATGTCAATTACCGTCTTCACCGATACAAACACTTAATTGTGTCACCACATTATACGCGTTCCAAATTCTACAAACTCATCGATCGCGAAATCAACAACGCTATTGCAGGTCGACCGGCGTATATGAATTTAAAAATGAACAGTCTTTCCGATAACGCCATGATCGACAAACTCTACGAAGCCAGCAATGCCGGAGTCAAGATTAAATTGCAAGTTCGTGGGATTTGTTCACTGATTCCGGGCGTAAAAGGCATGAGCGAAAATATCGAAGCCATCAGTATAGTAGATTATCTGTTGGAACACACGCGTTGTTATATTTTCTGCAATAACGATGATCCTGAAGTGTACATTTCTTCAGCCGATTTTATGACCCGAAATTTAGACGGTCGGGTAGAAGTGACTTGCCCTATTTACGATGCCGATATCAAAAAGCAAATCATAGATACTTTCAACGTTGGTTGGAAAGGAAATGTTAAAGCCCGTTACCACTCGGAAAAATTCGACAATAAATACCGCATTCGAAAAGAAGGCGAGCCGGTGTTCCGAGCCCAATTTGAAACTTATAATTATTACAGAAATCGTTTGGATTTTTGTGAATTACCCGCCAAAAACAAAATAATTAGCTAGAAAAAGAATATGATTTCTATTAAAAAATATGCTGCTATCGATATTGGTTCCAACGCTATGCGATTGCTCATTACCAACATAGTGGAACAAAAAGACAAAGAAACGCAATTCAATAAGAGTGCTTTGATTCGGGTTCCGATTCGTTTAGGTCAGGATGCGTTTACTGTAGGCGAAATCTCCGATGAGAACATTGATCGTATGGTGGATGCGATGAAAGCTTTCAAACTCTTGATGAAAGTATATAAAGTCGAAAAGTATAAAGCTTGCGCCACTTCTGCCATGCGC
>JBIIXM010000275.1:0-2953 GCA_044338435.1 Flavobacterium sp.
TCAAGTTTGTCTTGTCTGAAAAATTCTTGTCTAATGACAGCGACTTGACTTTCTTCGAGAAAATTATCATGAACACTTATTTCATCATGAAAAAAATGAGTTTATCTGAAGAAAAAGGTTTTGGTTTAGACAGTAGTTCGGTAAAAATTGAACAATTCCCGTTGGTGATTCATGCGCCTGAGAAGATTGAAATGCGTCGAATAGAACGCGATTGCAATCCGGTCTAATTGTTTACCCAACAACTTTTCCTATAAGATTGACCTCAGAAATTAAGTTTCCTTTTTTAACGTGTTAATTTTAAGATTACATAATAAAAAAGGAATATCTTTGCACGCTTATTTTTTACCCAATGCGATTACACAGAAATTTAGTTTACACCACAATCGATTCCTTAAACGCTATCTTTAACGAAGGCGAATACGCCGACAAAGTGGTAGCACGTGCCTTGAAAAAAGACAAACGTTGGGGCAGTTCCGACCGCAAATTTGTGGCCGAAACCATTTATGAAATTGTACGTTGGAAACGACTTTACATGGAAATCGCCGATGTAAAAGAACCGCTCAATCGCGATGAACTATGGCGTATTTTTGCTGTTTGGGCTGTATTACGTGGCTATCCTATTCCGGATTGGCGACAATTAGAAGGCACTCCGGAACGAAAAATCAAAGGTCGTTTTGACGAATTGTCTAAAATCAGAAAAATGCGCGAATCTATTCCGGATTGGATGGATGAATTGGGTGTCAAAGAATTGGGCGAAGAAGTATGGACCAAAGAAATCGCGGCACAAAACAAACAAGCACAAGTGATTCTTAGGGTAAACACGCTAAAAACTACCAAAGAAAAACTGCGTGCCATTTTAATGGATTTAAACATCGAAACCGAGTTTTTAAAAGACCAACCCGATGCTTTAGTGCTTAAAGAAAGAGCTAACGTATTTTTAACCGATGCTTTCAAAGAAGGATTATTCGAAGTTCAAGACGCTTCTTCTCAGTTAGTAGCCGCTTTCCTCGATGTAAAACCCGGAATGCGCGTAGTGGACACTTGTGCCGGAGCCGGTGGTAAAACCTTACACATGGCGTCCTTAATGGAAAACAAAGGCCAACTGATTGCCATGGATTTGTATGAAAGTAAACTCAAACAACTCAAATTAAGAGCCAAAAGAAACGGCGCTTTCAATATAGAATACCGCATCATCGACTCGACTAAAGTCATCAAAAAACTCCACGAAAAAGCCGACAGAGTCCTAATCGATGCGCCTTGCAGCGGATTGGGCGTGTTAAAAAGAAACCCGGATTCCAAATGGAAATTGCAACCGGAGTTTATTGACAACATCAAAAAAGTACAGGCAGAAGTATTGGAAAACTATTCTAAAATAGTCAAACCCGGCGGCAAATTGGTTTACGCTACTTGTTCAATCTTACCTTCTGAAAATCAGGAACAAGTTAAGCGTTTTTTAAGCACCGAAACGGGAAAATCATTTACCTTTGTGAAAGACGTGAAGATTTTGGCGCAAGACACCGGATTTGACGGTTTCTATATGGCCTTACTCGAACGCAAAAAAGAAATTTAATACCAAACATGAAAAAAATCTTTACTTTATTTTTTTTAAACCTCGCCTTTTTAGGTTTAGCCCAACAAACATTATCTGTTAATACCATTCCTGCGGGTTATTACAATACGGCGACAGGAACAGGTTATGCTTTAAAAACACAACTTTTCAATATCATTAATGACCACAATGATCGAGGTTATTCTGGTTTGTATACTACTTATTTGACTTCTGACGTTGATAATTATTACGAAAACAACGGTACCATGCTCGATATGTATACCGAAAAACCTACCGGAAGCGAATGTGAATACGTTTATGGCGGTGGTTTGCAAGATGACGGAACTTTAGGAAATGCAGAATGCGATCGATACAATCGCGAACATTTGATTCCGCAATCGGTTTTTGGACAAAACAATTTCCCAATGTATTCTGATGCTCATTTTGTAGTGCCGTCTGATAAATATGTCAATGCACAAAGAGGTGATTTACCATTCAGTAAAGTAAACACACCCAATGCAACCTATTCTAACGGAAGTAAAAGAGGTTCCAATTTAAACTCAGGGTATTCAGCCGGTTATGTAGGTACAGTGTTTGAACCTATAGACGAATTTAAAGGTGATATTGCTCGTATGCTATTGTATTTTGCAACTCGCTACGAAGACCAAGTAGCCAGCTGGAGTTACACTATGTTCAACGGAACAAGCACGCAAGTATTCACCAATCAAGCTTTAAACGTATTATTGACTTGGAACGCTCAAGATCCTGTAAGTCAAAGAGAAATCGACAGAAACAACGCTATTTACGCCCGTCAAAACAATAGAAACCCTTACATCGACAATAACAATTATGTAACTCAAGTTTGGGGATTACCGTTGTCAAATCCAACTTTTTCTGATTTAAACAGCGTAGCGGTGTATCCTAATCCAACAACCGATATCATCAATATTCAATCGGAGGTGACTTTGGAAGAAATTGAAATCATCACCATCAACGGTCAAGTGTTGCAACAAATCAAACAACCGGTTTTAAACGACAACACTTACACCATCAGCAATTTGCCAAAAGGATTTTACTTTATCAAATTGGCCAATGCTTCCCAATCAGTGACCAAAAAAGTCTTAGTGAACTAGACTCAAAAAATACTATCATTTCAAAAAACGCTGTTGTAACCCAACGGCGTTTTTTTATGGTCGCCGTTCGGCTCGTCGGTTAAATCAACAAATAAGGCTTATTTGCTTTGAATTGTAACGCTCGTTTAGTATCTTTCGCCCTATTAATGTGTAACCCTTAAACATTTACAAAAATGTTAGAAGAAAAGAATGATAACCTGCAAGACGCAGATGGAAATGTAGTTAACGACTCATTGGAAACAACCGCTGCTGAAAATCAAGAAATTACTAC
>JBIIXM010000276.1:0-2951 GCA_044338435.1 Flavobacterium sp.
TCTCGCGTAGTAGACATGCACGACCGCGACAGTATGATTTACTCTGATGGCGCCGGTGCTACCATTATAGAAGCTACAGAAGAAGAAGGCGGTATTTTAGCCCACGCTTCTGCTACTTTTACGTATGATGAAGCGTATTATTTATTTTTCGGAAACTCGTTCAACAAAGAACATGATCCCGATGTGCGTTACATTAAAATGCACGGCCGAAAAATTTATGAGTTTGCCTTGAGTCAGGTTCCCAAAGCCATGAAAGAATGTGTTGATGCCAGTGGCATCGATATCAGCAACATCAAAAAAGTACTCATCCACCAAGCCAATGAAAAAATGGATGAAGCCATTATTCAACGCTTCTACAAATTGTATGGCCAAAAAGCCCCTGAAGACATTATGCCGATGAGTATTCACAAATTAGGCAATTCAAGTGTGGCTACGGTCCCTACGCTATACGATTTACTGGTTAGAGGTTCCTTGGAAGGACATTCTCTTGCCAAAGGTGATGTAATTTTGTTTGCTTCAGTCGGCGCCGGGATGAACGTGAATGCCATTGTATACAGAATGTAATTTTTTACGGTTTATGGTTTAAGGTTTGTAGTTTATAGTTAATTTTGCTCGACATAAATAACTTCGATCAATGTACGAGAAGACCTATCCAAGTAAACGCTTTAACCTTACTTTACAATTTTTAAAAAAACACGTTTCAACAGCTGAAACCGTCTTAGATTTAGGTGTGCCCAATCCGTTTTCTAAAATTATGGAAGACAATGGTTATACCGTTATCAATACCAAAGGCGAAGATATAGACAACGACCAAACTGCCTTACAGACCGAAAACTATAGCGTTTTTACTGCCTTTGAAATCTTCGAGCACTTGCTTAATCCTTATACTGTGTTACAAAACGTTAAAGCTGATAAAGTTTTAATTTCTATTCCGTTGCGTTTGTGGTTTTCACCGGCTTACCGAAGCAAAACCGATATGTGGGACAGGCATTACCACGAGTTTGAAGATTGGCAACTCGATTGGTTATTAGAAAAAGCAGGCTATAAAATTGTAGACCGCCTGAAATTTACGCATCCGGTAAAAAAGTTAGGATTCCGTCCTTTATTGCGTTGGATTACACCGCGCTACTACTTGGTGTATGCTGAAAAAGTAAAATAATGAACTACTATATTGTTATTCCGGCGCATAACGAAGAAGCCTTTATGGCACTTACGTTACAATCTTTGGCAGACCAAACAGTTTTGCCAACGAAAGCCGTTATTGTGAATGACAATTCTACCGACAAAACGGCTGATATTGTTTTGGCTTTTGCCGAAAAACATCCTTGGATTTCGTTAGTTAATGCTACTTCCGACGCCATTCATTTGCCCGGCAGCAAAGTAATTCTGGCCTTTCAAAAGGGATTGGCTACTTTGGACAATCACTACGATATTATGATCAAAGCCGATGCCGATTTAATTTTCCCTCCGAATTATTTTGAAACCATCATCAATCATTTTCAATCGGATGACCGCATTGGGATGGTTGGCGGTTTTGCTTATATTGAAAAAAACGGCGAATGGCTTTTGGAAAACTTAACTGATAAAGACCACATCCGTGGCGCTTTTAAAGCCTACCGAAAAGCAACTTTCGAGCAAATAGGTGGATTAAAACCGGCCATGGGTTGGGATACCGTTGACGAACTGCTTTGCAAATTTTACCATTGGAAAGTAGTAACCGATGCGTCTTTGAAAGTCAAACACCTCAAACCAACTGGTGCCAATTACAACAAAACAGCGCGTTACAAACAAGGCGAAGCTTTCTACACTTTAGGTTACGGCTTTTTAATCACGACTATTGCTTCTTTAAAATTGGCCATGCGAAAAGGCAAACCGCTACTTTTTGCAGATTACATCAAGGGATTTTGGAAAGCGAAATCGGCTAAAAAACCATTGTTAGTTACGGAAGAACAAGCTCGTTTTATCCGCAAGTACCGCTGGAAAAAGATGAAAGAAAAGTTGTTCTGAGAAAGTTGCGTTAGAGATTCCTTCGGCAGTCGCTTTGCTTGTGTGCAGTGAAAATCCTTTTTAGGATTGCCCTGTAGCAGAGCGAAAGGGAAATACAATCCTAAAAAGATTGTAACGAATAGCCCGACCCGAAGGAAACGCCCAAAAACTTATAACTTATAACTTATAACTCATAACTTCTGCTTATTTTTGACATTATTTTAAGCCCATGATGCTCGTTCGATATTTATCGCAGATAGGGAAATATTTCTTGATGTTGAAGGAAGTTTTCCGCAATCCTACAAAATGGTCCGCTATGCGACAGTTGATTTTTAAGGAAATTGATGATTTGATCATTGATTCTTTGGGGATTGTTTGCTTTATTTCTTTTTTCGTGGGCGGTGTAGTGTCGATACAAACGGCTTTGAACTTGACCAATCCGTTGATTCCGAAATACCTCATCGGTTTTGCCACGAGACAATCGGTTATTTTGGAGTTTGCACCAACCTTTATCTCGATTATTATGGCGGGAAAAATGGGTTCATTTATCACCTCGAGTATAGGAACCATGCGCGTTACCGAACAAATTGACGCCTTGGAAGTGATGGGTGTTAATTCGTTGAACTATTTGATTTTTCCAAAAATTATTGCCTTACTACTCTACCCTTTTGTGATTGGAATTGCGATGTTTTTAGGCGTATTTGGCGGATGGATTGCTTCGGTTTACGGTGGCTTTGCCTCGAGCAACGAATTTATCACCGGAATCCAACAAGAATTTATTCCATTTCATATTGCTTATGCCTTTATCAAAACCGTAGTTTTTGCCATGTTGCTGGCTACCATTCCGTCATTTCACGGGTATTACATGAAAGGCGGCGCTTTGGAAGTAGGTAAAGCCAGTACCGTTTCGTTTGTATGGACGTCGGTGAGCATTATTTTATCGAATTATATTTTAACGCAATTAC
>JBIIXM010000277.1:0-2950 GCA_044338435.1 Flavobacterium sp.
TTTTTTAACCGTAGCATCTTCTTCATTATAAACCAAAATTCCGCCTTTGGTGATTTGGTTGACAAAAATTTCAAATTGTTCTACATAATTATCAAAGGTTGGAAACACATTAATATGATCCCAAGCAATGCCTGACAATAAAGCGATGTTAGGTTGGTACAAATGGAACTTTGGTCTTCTGTCTATGGGCGACGATAAATATTCATCGCCTTCTAACACGATAAAATCATTCTCATGTGTAAGATGCACCATAGTGTCAAAGCCCTCTAATTGGGCACCAACCATGTAATCTACCTCAATATTATGGTAATGCATCACGTGCAAAATCATGGAAGTAATAGTGGTTTTTCCGTGCGAACCGCCTATGACTACTCGGGTTTTATTTTTGGATTGTTCGTATAAAAATTCGGGATACGAATAAATTTTCAACCCTAATGCTTGGGCTCTGAGCAATTCCGGATTATCCGCTTTAGCGTGCATTCCGAGAATAACGGCTTCAATATCGGCTGTAATCTTTTCGGGAAACCAACCCATTTCTTGGGGAAGCAAGCCTTTTTTGTCCAAACGAGATTTAGACGGTTCAAAAATAGCATCGTCACTTCCGGTTACTTGGTATCCTTTTTCGTGTAAGGCCAAGGCAAGATTGTGCATGGCAGCGCCGCCTATGGCTATAAAATGTGTTCGCATGAGATATATGACTTATTTTTTTTCTTTGTATGTTTCTAAGAGTGCTTTAGCCTTTTCCGGTTGGTTCATTTTGTTTTTGTACAAATTGGCTAATTTTTGATAGGTTGTTTTAGAACCGCCAACAGCTATGGCTTTTAAATAATATTTTTCTGCTTCCTTATTTCGATCAAAATATTCCGCTATTCTTCCTTGGGCCAAATAACCGTCAACCGGTGAAATTTTGAGTAACTCGGCAGCATATCTTTGGGCCTTTTTTTCACTACCTCCTACTATACCCGGAAGTTGCAAATATAGTTCTATGAGCGCCCATCTGGCTTCGATGTGATTAGGATTAAGAGCAATGGCTTTTTCAAATGAAGCTTTCACGTCGTCTATCATGCCCAAAGCTTTGAACTTGTTGGATTCTTTGGCTTTCATTCCTAAGCATCCGCCAAATTTATAATGGTAATTGGCCTCGTTGGGTTTAAGTTTGATTAATTTGCCATAATACAACATGGCTTTATCCCAAGATTTGTAAATCCCTTCAATATCGCCCAGGTATTCTAAAGTTTTCAGATGATTGCTATTATCCTTCAAAAAAAATTCGAAAGCCACTTTAGCTTGTTCGTACTTAGCTTGTTTAAATAACAATTCAGCTCTTTCAAAATCATCTGAATTATTTGAAGAGAATAAAGTGAAGATTATTAAAACCAAGTATGATTTCATCGGTACAAAAAATGATTTTCAAATGTAATCAATTTAAGAAAATTTCTTTTTTTATTTTTTCCATTAAAGCTCAAAAAAAAACCTATGAAGTGTAAAACAAATCGGTGAACTACATTGTTTTTTATAACTACTTGTTTTTCAGTTACTTAAAATTCAGGTTGGATTTTTAATCAAACTTATTGAAAAAGGCATTTAATCGAATTTATAAGTTATTTACCCGAATTTTTTTGCAGGTGTTGCTATTGAAAATAGTTTTGTGGCAGAATTAAAATCAAAGTCCCCATGATGTATTTTAATACCCAAAAACACACTACACTACATTATTTACTGACAGTAATATTTTTATTGCTGTCCTCAACTTATGCCATTGCGCAAAGCCAGACCCGAATTGCTCGAGTAGGAGAAAACAATAGTACCGGAAGAATTTGGACCAATCCCGGCAATATTACTGCCGATGATACCAATTATGCAACAGCTGCCTTAACCGGAAATGAAACTTCCAGGTATCTCAGAGCAAGAGATTTTGGCTTTACAATCCCCACAGGCGCTACAATTACCGGTATTTCCGTAACGATTATGAGACAAAGCAGCTCTAATGCTGGTGGCAATAGTGTTGATGATAATGTGGTAAGGTTAATGAAAAATTTAACATTAGCAGGAAACAATTATGCTACAACTACTGACTGGCCTACTACTATGTCAGCCGACAATTATGGCACAGGAACTACAGACATGTGGGGAACAACATGGACTGAAGCCGATATCAACAATGCCAATTTCGGATTGTATTTTAGAGTAACGAATGAGTCAGGCAACAACCGTACTGCTTCTGTAGATTATATCGAGATTACGGTCTATTACACAAATCCCGCCCCGACTATAACAACTTTTTCACCCAATAATGCTTGTGTTAATTCGGGTACAACCGTAACCATAACCGGAACTAATTTTACCGGAGCTACTGGTGTTACTTTTAATGGTACAGCAGCTACATTTACAGTAAACAGCAGTACACAAATTACTGCAGTTTTACCTAACGGTGCCAATACCGGAAACATAAGTGTTACCACTCCAAACGGAACAGCCAATAGCGCAACCAGTTTCACGGTTAATGCATTGCCAACTGTTAACCCGATAACAGGTAATACTACGCTTTGTCCGAACTCCTCAACAATATTATCTAGTACAACAATTGGCGGTACTTGGAGTAGTGCAAATCCAAGTATAGCAACTGTAAATTCGAGTGGACAAGTTAACGGTTTGACCACTGGATCTTCTGTTATAACCTATACTATTACCAATGTAAATAACTGTTCTAATACTACCAACACAACCGTAACGGTTCAAGCAGCACCCGTTTTGAGTGGCCCTGTTACTGTTTGTATCGGAAGTACAATTCAATTGAATCCTTCAACCGGCGGTACTTGGACTAGTAACCATCCGCTAATTGCAACCATAGACAATAGTGGAATTGTTTCCGGATTAACTTTTGGTAATGCCACTTTTACTTATACTGACTCAACGACCGGTTGTTTCGAGACATCTTCTACAATTAGTG
>JBIIXM010000016.1:0-11928 GCA_044338435.1 Flavobacterium sp.
TTTTTGGTTTCAGCTGCTGAAATAACTAAAGAAGTATCTAATTTTTCTCGGTTGTGCCAATTGTAAATAAAGGTTTTTCCTTCGGCTTCGTGTTGTTTTCTGTGATTGTCCAGAGCTTCAGCAGTATCAAAAGCGTAATAAGCCCAACCTGTATTCACCAATTGATCGGCGTATTGTTTGTATAAATCTTTTCTTTCGCTTTGACGGTAAGGTCCAAATTTTTCATTTTTTCCAACGGTTTCACTCGGCGCAATGCCTAACCATTCTAAGGCTTCAAAAATGTATTGCTCCGCACCGGGAACAAAACGATTTTGGTCGGTATCTTCAATTCGCAAATAGAATACACCGTTATGTTTTTTGGCAAATAAATAATTAAATAAGGCTGTTCTCACACCACCAATGTGCAATGGTCCGGTCGGACTGGGAGCAAAACGAACTCTAATTGGTCTTGACATTTTTATAATTTAGGGTTATTCATATTAACACTGAGCTTGTCGAAGTGTGTGCAAAGATAAACAGAAGTTGGAAGTTTTTGATACGGGTTACAGCTTCATTTTCAATACGTTTTCATTGACAAATTTTTAACGTTGGTTATCCGCCAAAAATTGTACATTTATCGGTTATAAAAAAGATTGGCTGAAAATTGGAAAAATCAACCCTTATTTACCAAAAGTTAGAAGACTTTATTCGAAAGTTTTACACCAACGAATTGCTGCGCGGGACTATATTTTTCGTCGGCATTGGTTTACTGTATTTTATCTTCACGCTGTTTGTTGAATATTTTTTGTGGCTGAAACCTACTGCGCGAACCATTTTGTTTGTGCTTTTTGTAGTCGTAGAATTGTTTCTGTTGCTGCGATTCATACTCTTTCCCTTGTTCAAGTTATTCAAACTACAAAAGGGAATCGATTACAACCAAGCATCCAATATTATCGGAAACCATTTTAACGAAGTAGGCGATAAGCTGACCAACTTTTTACAATTGTCACAAGACCGAAACCAATCGGAACTCCTTTTGGCTTCTATTGAACAGAAAGCAGCCACTTTACAGCCAATTCCTTTTGGCAATGCCATCAATTTAGGCAAGAATAAAAAGTATTTACCACTGGCTGTGATTCCAATTTTGTTCTTTTTGTTTTTCTTGATCTCGGGAAAAGGCGAAATTTTATCCCAAAGTTTCAATCGTGTGGTAAACTTCAAACAACAATTTACACCGCCGGCACCGTTTGAAATAGTGTTGGTGAACGATAACTTACAAACCGAACAAAACAAAGATTTTTTGGTGAAAGTTAAAACTGTTGGTAAAGTAGTTCCGGAAAACGCTATGATTTATATAGGCGATGAAAGTTACTTTATGGAAACCAACAAAGCCGGTGAGTTTGAATTCGTCATCCCGAAACCAACAGAAGATACTGAATTCCACATTGAAGCTAACGAAGTCAGTTCGCACGATTACGAGTTAAAAGTAGTTACAGTACCTTCGATAGCCAACTTTGAAATGATCCTAAATTTCCCTGGTTACCTGAATAAAAAACAGGAAGTAATCAAAGGCACCGGAAATGCTGTCATTCCCGAAGGAACCAAAGTTACTTGGCGTATGAACACTTTGGCTACTCAAAAAGTGGACTGGGTGAATGCTGCCAATCGATTTACTTTCGCTAAAGAGGATAATTTGTTTACGTTGTCGAAAAGTATACTGCAAAATGTAGAGTATCAAATTCTGACCTCAAACAATAAAGTGCAGAATTACGAAAAACTGAATTATCAGATTTCTGTCATCAAAGACCAATTTCCAACGATAACAGTCAACAATGCTCCTGATAGCTTAAAAGTAAATAAGAATTATGTACTCGGACAAGTTTCTGACGATTACGGACTTTCTAAGCTGCAAATTGTTTATTATCCTAAGAATAAACCGAACACAGCTAAAAAAGCGCTTATCAACGTTAAGAAAGATGTTTATGATCAGTTTGTGTTTGCTTTTCCGAGTAATCTTCCGGTAGAAGAAGGTGTTTCATATGAGTACTATTTTGAGATTTTCGATAATGATGCCATTCACAATTTTAAAAGCTCCAAATCATCGGTATTCACCAACCGCATTGCGACTGAAACCGAGAAACAAGATGAAATGTTGCAACAGCAAAATGACAACATCAATTCGTTAGCCAAATCGTTAAAAGCGCAAGACAAACAATTGTCCGAAATGGAGAAGTTGCAAAAAATGGGCAAAGAGAAAGATAATTTGGATTATAAAGAGCAACAAAAAGTCAATGATTTCATCCAACGCCAAAAGCAACAAGACGAAATGATGAAAGAGTTTTCAGAGAAGATGAAGGACAATTTGGAGCAATTCAAAACCGACAAAAAAGACGAGAAGAAAGAATTGCTGCAAGAGCGTTTAGAGAAAACCAAAGAAGAACTCGACAAGAACAAAAAGTTGTTGGATGAACTGCAAAAGCTGAATGATAAAATCAGCAAAGAAGAGTTGTTCGAAAAAATGCAAAAGTTCCAACAAGCCAGTAAAAATCAAACCAAGAGTTTAGAGCAGTTGGTTGAGCTAACCAAACGTTATTATGTTGAGAAGAAAGCGGAACAAATTGCTAATAAATTGGACAAGCTAGCGGATAAGCAAGACAAGTTAGCTGATAAAGTTGAAGAGAATTCAGCAGAGAAGCAAGACGATATCAATAAAGAGTTTGATAAACTTCAGCAAGAACTGAACGATTTGGACAATGAAAACAAAGAGTTAAAATCACCGATGGATTTGCCTAATTCTGATGAGCAGGAAAAGAGTATCGATGAAGATATGAAGAATGCCAAGGAGCAATTGCAAAAGCAACAAAAAGATAAAGCGAAGCCTAAGCAAAAGAGTGCTGCCAAAAAGATGAAACAAATGAGCCAAAAAATGGCAGAGCAAATGCAGTCCGGTGATATGGAACAAATGGAAGAAGATGTGGCTATGTTGCGCCAGATTTTGGACAATTTGTTAGCATATTCATTTTCTCAAGAAGAGGTGATGAAGCAGTTTAAAAATTTGAAACGTGGCGCACCCTCTTTTAATAAAAATCTTAAAACACAACAAGATTTAAAGCAGCAATTTAAACATGTTGATGACAGTTTGTTTGCCATGTCATTGCGTAATCCTAAGATAGCCGAAGGCGTAACTAAGGAGATTGGCAACGTTCAATATAACGTTGACAAAGCACTTGAAACTTTAGCTGAGGCCAATGTTTCCAAAGGTAATTCTCACCAACAATATGCTGTTTCTGCAGCTAATAGATTAGCGGATATGCTTAGTGATGTTCTTAACAGTATGCAAATGTCTCTTCAAATGGAAGGCCAAGGTCAAGGCAAACCAAAACCCGGTCAAGGCCAAGGTTCCGGTATGCAACTTCCGGATATCATTAAGAAGCAAGACGGTCTTGCCGAAAAAATGAAAAAAGGCATGAAAAAGGGCGAAAAACCCGGAGAAGGTGAAGAGGGCAAAGAAGGCGAAAAGCCTGGACAAGGTCAGCAAGGCAGTAAACCCGGTAAAGGACAAAATGGCGGTCAATCCGGTCAAGGGCAAGGAAATGACAAAGGTGGCGAACAAGTACAAGACGGAGAAGGTGATGCCAAAGCTATAATGGAAATCTATAAAGAGCAACAGCAATTGCGTGAAGCTTTAGAAAAGGAGTTAAATAAACAGGGCGTTGGTGGTAATGGTCAAAACGCTTTAGATCAAATGAAGCAAATTGAGAAGCAATTATTGAATAAAGGCTTTAATAATGAAACTTTACAGAAAGTTCTAAATCTTAAATACGAACTGCTGAAACTTGAAAAGGCTGTGCAACAACAAGGACAAGATAAGAAGCGCCAATCGGAAACCAATAAGAAAGAATTTAGTAATCAAGCCAATGCTTTGCCAACAAGGTTACAAGAATATTTAAACAGCATTGAAATCTTAAATAGACAAAGCTTACCTTTGCGCTCCAATTTTAACCAGAAGGTTCAAGAATACTTTATTAAGAATGATTAGTTTTAATTACGAATGCGATTTTGTACTTGACAACGAATCTGCTTTTGCTGATTGGTTAGCCGAAGTTATTAAATCCGAAATAAAGAACGAAGGTGAGATTAATTATATATTCTGTGACGATGACTATTTGCTTGAAATTAACAAGCAGTATTTAGACCACGATACGCTAACAGACATTATCAGCTTTGATTATTCTGTGGGAAATGAACTACACGGTGATATTTTCATTTCTATTGAACGCGTTAAAGATAATGCAGCAGATTTTAATGTCTCTTTTGAAGATGAATTAAAACGCGTTATGGTTCACGGTGTTTTGCACTACTGTGGTTACAAAGATAAATCCGAAACTGATGAGCGATTAATGCGTGAGAAGGAAGAAGAAAAAATGAAGATGTTCCACGTGAAACACAATTAGAAAATGTTTTTAGATAAATACGACACTATTGTTGTGGGTGCCGGCCATGCCGGTTGTGAAGCCGCCGCTTCAGCGGCCAATTTAGGTTGTAAAACTCTATTGGTCACGATGAGTTTGCAAAACATTGCTCAAATGTCTTGCAATCCTGCTATGGGAGGAATCGCCAAAGGTCAAATCGTTCGAGAGATTGATGCTTTGGGTGGTTACTCCGGAATTGTTTCTGATAAAACAGCAGTGCAGTTCAAAATGCTGAACAAATCCAAAGGTCCTGCCATGTGGTCGCCTCGCGTTCAAAGTGACAGAATGCGGTTTTCTGAAGAATGGCGTTTGATGTTGGAAAGAACGCCTAATCTTGATTTTTATCAAGAGATGGTTAAAGGGCTTTTGATAAAAAATAACAAGGTTGAAGGAATTGTAACTTCTCTCGGAATTGAAATTAAAGCCAAAACGGTTGTTTTAACCAACGGTACTTTTTTGAATGGGTTAATTCATATTGGCGACAAGCAATTTGGAGGCGGTAGAGCAGGAGAAAGTGCAGCTTTTGGTATTACTGAAGATTTGATTAATGTTGGGTTCCAAGCCGGTAGAATGAAAACCGGAACACCGCCCAGAGTTGACGGTCGTTCTTTAGATTATTCTAAAATGCGTGAAGAACCCGGAGATTTAGTGCCGGACAAGTTTTCATATACTGATGAGACTAAACCGTTGACGAATCAATTGCTATGTCATATGACATATACTTCTAATGAAGTGCATAATATTTTGCGTGAAGGATTTGATCGATCGCCTATGTTTAATGGTAGAATTAAAAGTATTGGCCCAAGATATTGTCCTTCTATAGAAGATAAGATTAATCGTTTCGCCGACAAAGAAAGACACCAATTATTTGTTGAGCCAGAAGGATGGAATACCGTAGAAGTTTATGTAAATGGCTTCTCAACCTCTTTACCTGAAGATATTCAGTTCAAAGCCTTGCGTTCTGTGGAAGGTTTTGAAAAAGTGAAGTTTTTCCGTCCGGGATATGCGATAGAGTATGATTATTTTCCGCCAACGCAATTAAAACACACTTTAGAAACCAAGTTGGTTGAAGGTTTGTATTTTGCCGGACAAATTAATGGTACTACCGGTTATGAAGAAGCAGCGTCTCAAGGGTTAATGGCCGGAATCAATGCTGCTTTAAAAGTGAAAGAAATGGAACCTATGATTCTTCGTAGGGACGAAGCTTATATCGGAGTTTTAATTGACGACTTAATTACCAAAGGAACGGAAGAACCCTATCGTATGTTTACTTCACGTGCTGAATACCGAACGCTCTTACGTCAGGATAATGCAGACTTCAGGTTAACGCCTAAATCTTACGAAATAGGATTGGCTTCTGAAAACCGTATGCGTCGTATGGAACATAAATTCAACGAGAGTGAAAAGATGGTGAATTTCTTCAAAGAAACCAGTTTGACACACGAAGAAGCCAATCCGATTTTAGTCGAAAAGGAAAGTTCTCCTATGACGCAATCAGATAAGATGTTTAAAGTTTTCTCACGTCCGCAAATTGACTTAGAAGACATGCTGAAGTTCAAAAAAGTACAGCAATACATTCAAGATAACGATTTGGATAAAGAAATTATCGAACAAGCCGAAATCCAAGTTAAGTATTCCGGTTATATCGAAAAAGAGAGAAACAATGCTGAAAAGCTAACGCGTTTAGAAGATATTAAAATCCCTGAGAATTTCGATTATTATAAAATCAAATCCATGTCGATTGAAGCAAAACAAAAATTGACCGCTATCCGTCCTGTTACTATTTCACAAGCCTCAAGAATCAGCGGTGTTTCGCCAGCTGATATTTCGGTTTTGTTGATTTATATGGGTCGATAATTAAAATTTAAAACGCTAATCGTTTTTTGCGTTCCACGTGAAACTAAGTTTGCCAAGCCTTACTAATAAAGAGTTCTATGAGTTTTCAAAACAATATTTTTTTTCTAAAAGTTAAAGATTATTCGGTTTCTAAAGAAATATTCGAATTACATCACAATCCTGAATACGATCTTTTGATGACCTTTCCCAAACCAAGTTTGGAAAAATTACCGTCTTATTACGAAAGTGACGATTATATTTCACACACCGATGGAAAGCGATCTTTGTTTGAAAGAGTGTATCATTTCATCAAAGGCATTGCCCTTAAAAATAAATTGAAATTAATCAACGCACAATCCGCTAAAGGGAAACTATTAGACATTGGAGCAGGAACAGGCGATTTTTTAGTAGTAGCCAAAAACGACGGATGGAACATTACCGGAATTGAGCCTAGCGATAAAGCCAAAGGAATTGCTATCAATAAAGGCGTAAATTTCGCCGATAGTTTATCAGATTTAGAAAGCCATTCTTTCGACATTATTACCATGTGGCACGTATTAGAACACGTTCCCAATTTAGAAGACTATTTATCCGAATTAAAAAGATTAATAAAACCAACCGGAACCATAATTATCGCTGTACCTAATTTTAAATCTTTTGACGCTAATTTTTATGGCAGACATTGGGCGGCTTATGATGTGCCGAGACATATTTGGCATTTCTCCAAAACGGCTATTGAAAAATTATTTGAAGAAAAAGGAATTCAATTAACAGCTGTTTTGCCAATGAAGTTTGATAGTTTTTACGTGAGCTTGCTGTCTGAAAAATACAAAACCGGGCGTATGAATTTCATCAGGGCTTTTTTCGTCGGTTTGAAGTCAAATCTCAACGGAAAGAAAACAGAACAGTATTCTTCGCACATTTATATCCTAAAAAATCAATAAAATCGAAATAAATTAGTGTATTTTAACGAAATCGCTACCGGCTAAGCACTTGGTTTGCCAAAATAAGAAGCTCGCTTAAATCGCTTTATTTGAAGTCAATTTTAATAACGCTAGATTATAGCACTTTTAAATTCAATAATTAAAAGCTATTCTAGTTTTCAGCCTTTTTTTCAGCCTAATTATTGTCTTTATTTTATATTTTTGAAACGAAAATTAATTTATCTAAATCATAGTGAAATCGAAAATTCACTGGTACCAAAAATCAATTATAAAATCATGAGTAAAAAAACAGTTATCCTTTTTGCATTGGTTATTTCATTTCTATCATGCAATAAAACTACAGAAGTAAAAGAGTTCAAAACCGCTTATATCGATACTTCTAAATTGATGGAAGAATCAACAGAAGCCAAAGACATCGCCGAAAAATACAAAGACAAATCTAAAGTTATGGGCAGCCAATTGGAAGTGGAAGTGAATCGTTTTAAATCAGAAGCGGCAAATTTCCAGAAAAACGCACAGGCCAACGGACAAGTTTGGGCACAACAAAAAGGTGCCGAATTACAAAGACGAGAACAAGAATTAAGCTATGCGCAACAAGCGATGTTACAACAATTACAAAGCGAAAGCGGAGTTGAAATGGATTCATTAGTAAGTACTTACAGAAAAGTAATCAAAGAATACGGAAAAGAAAAAGGCTATGATTACATCTACGGAACCGGAGATATTGCCTCTGTACTATATGCTAAAGACAGTTATGATATCACCAAAGAAATCATCAAATTAGTGAACGAAAAATACAAGTCAGCCGACAAAAAAGAAGAAAAATCGGCAGCCAAAAAAGAGGAAAAGAAATAATTAACTTTCCTAACCAATACTGTTAAGCGTCTTTTTAAGGCGCTTTTTTGTTGTGTTTTGAAACACAATGCGTTACATTTGTATAAGATAAAACTTATAATCCATGAAATCCGTAACTGCCGAAGCCCAATATGTATTGCAATTTATCAACCAAACCAATTGCTCTGTTTTTCTAACCGGAAAAGCCGGAACCGGTAAAACAACCTTACTCAAAGAGATTATCCAAACGACACACAAAAATACTGTCGTTGTGGCGCCAACAGGTATCGCTGCTTTGAATGCCGGCGGCGTTACGATTCACTCTATGTTCCAGTTGCCGTTTGGTGGTTTTTTACCAGATAATTCTTCGCCTCAATTCACGGATTCATCTAAGTTTGAAAGCCGATTAACGCTTCGAAGACACTTCAAAATGAGCGGCTTAAAAAAGGCAGTAATTCGCAATATGGAATTGTTGATCATCGATGAAGTCAGTATGCTTCGTGCGGATTTATTGGACGCAATGGATTTTATGATGCAAACTGTCCGCAAAAACAACCAAGCTTTCGGAGGAGTACAAGTGTTATTCATTGGCGATTTGCTCCAATTGCCGCCGGTGATCCGAGAGGACGAATGGCGAACGTTAAGCCGATACTACAAAGGAAAATTCTTTTTTCATGCGCATGTCATCGAGAAAAATCCGCCAATTTACATCGAATTATCTAAGATTTTCCGCCAAACAGATGACACTTTTATTTCGGTCTTGAATAACCTGAGAGTCAACAAGATTACCGCGATGGACATTCAAGTTTTAAACCAATTCGTCCAACCTAAATTCGATTTAAAAGCCAACAAAGGTTACATCACTTTAACTACGCACAATCACAAAGCCGATACGATTAATGCGCAATCTTTAGCCGATTTAGAAGGAGAAATTTTTGTGTATCGGTCGGATGTAATAGGCGACTTTCCGGATAAAATTTTCCCACTGGAAGATAAACTTGAATTGAAAGTCGGCGCTCAAATCATGTTCATCAAAAACGACAGTACTCCGGAAAAGAAATTTTTCAACGGAAAAATGGGGATTATCCAAACCTTGTCGGAGCGTGAAATTTGGGTTCATTTCCCGGATGAAAATATGACAATAGAAGTCGAAAAATACGTTTGGGAAAATATTCGCTATACTGTAAACGAAAATACCAAAGAAATAGAAGAGGAAGTTTTAGGCACTTTTACGCATTATCCAATTAAATTGGCTTGGGCGATTACGGTGCACAAAAGCCAAGGATTAACCTTTGAAAAAGCTGCGCTTGATGTAGCCGATGTTTTTTTGCCCGGGCAGGCCTATGTGGCTTTATCGCGTTTGCGTTCGTTAAATGGCCTCGTATTGCTTTCTCCATTGCAAATGAATGGGATTTCCAGCGACCAAGAAGTGATGAATTACGCTTCTAACAAGGCAGAAAGCGTAACCTTAGAAAATACGTTACACAAAGAAACCAAAAATTTTATCCGTAACTACCTGATGATCGCTTTCGATTGGTCGGTATTGCTCCAAGAATGGCGCAATCATTTATACAGCTACAACGAAAAAACGGATTTATCGCTCAAAACCCAACACAAAGATTGGGCAATTAAGCAATGGGAAACCTTACAACAGCTAACCGATCCGTCACATAAATTCATCGCGCAACTCAATAAATTATTTTTGGAAGAAGTTGATTTTCAATTTATTAAAAACAGAATTTTTTCGGCTTACGATTACTTTTTTCCGATACTTGATCAATTAACACACAACATTATCTGGCAGCTGGAAGAAGTGATCCGGATGAAAAAAGCCAAAGTTTATTTTGAAGAATTGTTGGTACTGGAAGAACTCCAAACCAAAACAGTAATCCGATTGATGAAAGCCAAACAATTGATAGCAACTGTAGCCAACGGTGAAACTATCTCCAAAGAAAACCTATCCTCGGAAGCAATCAAAACCTATCGATTTACGAAAGCAGAAACCGTTCGTCAAGCCTATAAAAACACTCATCTTTCCCTAATAAACGAAGAAGAACCATCGCGTTACGCAAAAAAGAAAAAGCAAAAAGAACCGAAAAAATCTACGGTTCAGGAAACCTACGAACTATGGCTGCAACAGTATACCATTAAAGAAATCGCTGCCGTCAGAAAATTAACAGTCCAAACCATCAGCTCGCATTTGGCTAAATTAATAGAGACAGAAACCATAGCTATTTCAGCCATTTTACCGGAAGATAAAATAGCTGCTTTAGCCCAAGCTTTTAAAGATCATAAAGAAGAATCGCTTGGAAGCTTAAAAGAAAAATACGGAGACGAATTTACTTGGGACGAATTAAAAATGTATCAAGCAGCCAGAAAAAGTGGATTAACTTAACCACCAAACGGCTAAAACCGAAGGCGCAAAGTAAATGGCAATCGTACGCGCACCGTCGTAATCTTTAGCCAAGCGTTGCCCTAAAAGCAAGAAGATTAAAGTCACCGACGAAAAAATAGCGCCATATAATCCCCAAGTTTTGCCGCCGTTGACCCATAATTCAACGCAGCCGACCAAAGTAAAAACGCCGGTAATCAACTCCAAAACGAGTATAATGAACAAGGCCAAAGGCACATTGTTTTTTAAAATGGTTTGGGCAAAATGACCTTTCAACCATTCAACGTTGCCTTTCCAGGCAAATACTTTATCATAAGCCGATTGTACAAAGGTAACCGCTAAAAAAAGTAAGACTAAAATAGAGGCAGTATTGTTCATGGGTTTAATTTTTATGGATTAATCGTGTTAGTTTTATAGACAAATCAGTTAATATAATCTTAGCGTTTCCGTTACGCTCAATGTGATACGAAGCATCGGAAAGCTCTTTGAAAATTTCAGTGATATTATTTCCGGTGACAAAGGGAGCGAATTTTTCCAATTTAAAACCTTCTACTTCAGGTTCCAAATACACCAATTTTTTGGTTTGGTAATTCAGCAATAACGCTTGGCGAAACAAATCGGTGCAATACGCCAAAAATTGTTTTTGGCCTTCGCGACCAATAGTGGCCAATTCTTCGCTCCAGGAAATCAAATCCTGAATAGCCGAAGCATTTCCCTTGGCTCTGAACGCCGCTCGAACCCAATCTACAAACCATTTCTCAAACGGAAAATCGTTGTTATCATTGTTCAAAATGTGAATGGCCTTGTTGTAATTGCCTTGAGATAAATGGGCCACTTTCAAAGCCGAAGGTTCATCTAAAAAATACTTTTCGCGCATGGCTTTGGCAATCACAGCTTCAGGCAAAGCCCCAAAATGCAATACTTGGCAACGGGAACGAATGGTTTGAATGATGTCTTCCTCGTTTTCAGAAATTAAAATGAAAAGCGTTTTATCCGGCGGTTCTTCTAAAAGTTTAAGCAATTTGTTCGAGGCTTCGATGTTCATTTTTTCCACCATCCAAACAATCATTACTTTGTAACCGCCTTCGTAAGATTTTAAGGCTAACGATTTTAAAATATCCTGCGCATCTTCTACGCGAATCATTCCTTGCTTTTTTTCTACGCCCAAATGTTTGTACCAATCGAACAAACTTCCGTAGGGATTTTTTAAAACAAAGGCACGCCAATCGCCTATAAAATCAGCACTTTTAGGTTTCGATTTTACGTCTTCGTTGGCTACATTCGGATAAATAAAATGTAAATCGGGATGCGATAAGGTTTGGAATTTCAAGTTACAACTTTCGTTGCCGCCCGAGTTTTCCATACCCGAATTCAGACACAAAATATACTGTGCATAAGCAATAGCCATCGGCAATGTGCCGCAACCTTCCGGACCAACAAACAATTGCGCGTGCGGAATTCTTCCCGAAGA
>JBIIXM010000017.1:0-11790 GCA_044338435.1 Flavobacterium sp.
AGCGCCGGTTTTTGGGCGTCTCTTTTTAAAAAGTCTTCGTAGTCTTGCTTTTGCTTTTCGCTAACCGGAATCACTAATTCGGCTTTAAAACAATTGTAATCCCCTATTTTCTTGGTTTCATCGATTAATTTCCAATCCGGTTTCACCAAGGGTTCCACAATTAAAAATTCTTTGTCGAACACATTGTCTTCTACTACACTGGTTTGTTCTTTGAGGTTTAAGTATTTGTTACCGGTAGTACCGTAGGAAATGGAAACCGAAAAGTCTTCAGTATTGTTAGACGGTTTCTCCAAAGCTTTTTCTTCTTCATACAAACATTCGGTTTTGTTGAAAGTGAGAGTATATTGCTTTTCTGAAGCTTTCTTTACAGCTTCCTTTACCACTTTTTCAAACTCAGGATCAACAGGTTCTTTGGGATCGGTTTTGACTTTTTCAGTCTTTTTCTTGGGAATTCTTTTCCAAAAATACTCAGCTTTCCCTTGAAATTCTTGGGCTTCGGACAATATTGCCACTAATAAAAAAAGAGCGGTATAGATAACTTTAGTCATTACATACTTTATTTTGATTAACGATTCATTCTCATTTGGAATCCGCCTCGGCCACCCATTTCGCTCATTTCTTCCATTTTCTTGATGACAATTTCATCGTATTCTTTTTGAGACACTTCTTTGCCGGCGGCAGGTGCTTTGATATCGGCTTTTTCTTTGGGATTCAAAACCACTTTAGAACACAAAATGGTCGTTTTACCATCGTTGACTTCTAAGATTAATCCGGGTAATCCCCAATACCCTTCCGGACCTTGGTTTACCGGAATTTCAGGGGTATACCAAGCGGTAATGGTAATCTCTTTGGGCATTTCTATTTGATCCATGAAGCTGGTTTTTGCACCTTCTTTGGCTTCTTCTTTCGCTTTATCGTCTTTCTTTTCTTCTTCCTTTTTAGGACGGAAGTTTCGGAAATCGGTTTTACTGGCCGGAATTACGGCAGTCGCTTTGAAACAATTGTAACCGCCAATTACACGGGTTTCTCCGGTCATTTGCCAATTGTAGGTCTTCAAAGAATCTTTTACCAAAAACTCTTTGCCCATGAATTCTTTGTCGACTTTATAAATTTTTTCCTTTACGTTTTTATAGTAAGTTCCGCCGCCGCCCATCATGGAGCTCATCATTCGGAATCCGCCGCCGCCTTGACCTGGAGTGTCGAGTTTTTCTTCTTCTTTATAGATGGAAGCCGACTTATCGAAATTCAGAAAAAACGTTTTCTCAAACATTTTCTTCATGCGCTCTTCAATCATTTTTTGCATTTCGGGCGTGATTTCGCGGTTGCCTTCAAAACGGGATTTGAAATCGGCAGTACTGGTTTTGGATTCATACACCGCCATTCCTTGGAAGTCTTTTTGGGCATGCGATGACAAATAAGAAAGCAAAAAATACGAAGCAAATACTATTCTTTTCATTGTTTTAGGTTTTGGATAACAAATATGACGAATGAATTTGGAAACTGTTACCAATGTTATGTTAAAAAATCAGTTTTATCTTGGGTAAATCAACCCTAATAATTTATCTTAGCTAGATGAATAAGCTGCTTTTTTCATTCTTCACCATACTCTTGTTTTCGAACGGTCTAGCTCAAAATGCTCCCCTGGAAACCCAATTAGTACAAACGCAAACCCTGACCGATAAAGTTTTTAAAGGCTTTGACGGTTTGGGTAATGAATATTTTGTAAAAAACAACGTTTTCATGAAGCAAAGTGAAACAGAATCGTGGGAATATAAAAACGTAGCTTTGGGAAAAATTAGTGCTGTAGACATTATCAATCCGTTGAAAATTGTGTTGTTTTACGAAGACTTCAACACGGTTATTTTACTCGACAACCAACTAAATGAAATCCAAAAGCTGAATCTCTTCGACATCGACAACACTATTTTTGCTTCTAAAATCGGCATGGCTTCTCAAAATCAGTTTTGGATTTACAACGCCTTGACCCAGCAAATCATGTTGTTCGATTATTTAAAAAACACGTCTAAAAACATCGGAAATCCCATCCAAGAAAACATCAAGTTCACGCAATCCGACTTCAATCATTTTTATTGGATAGACGACGTAAACAACTGGTACAGCATTGATATATTCGGGAAAGTGACCTTGTTGGCCAACATTCCGCCGTTTGAAAACCTCCAAATTATTGACGCTCAAACCTTGTTGTTTGTAAAAGACAACGTGCTTTACTGTTTGAGTACCAAAACCAAATCGGTTTTCGAAATTCAAATTGTTGAGAAATCGTTTCCTAATTTTTATTTCAAAGACCAAATTTTAGCTATTTTTACCGACCAACAAATTAAGAAGTATAAAATAAAATTACCATAATGCACATAGCGGTAGCCGGAAACATAGGAGCAGGAAAAACAACTTTAACCCGATTTTTAGCCAAACATTTCAAATGGGAGCCTCATTTTGAAGATGTGGTAGACAATCCGTACTTAGACGATTTCTACCACCAGATGGAGCGTTGGTCTTTCAACTTGCAAATTTATTTCTTGAATTCGCGATTCCGTCAGGTGTTGCAAATTCGCGAAAGCGGTAAAAACATCATTCAAGATCGTACGATTTATGAAGATGCGCACATCTTTGCGCCCAATTTGCATGCGATGGGTTTAATGACCAACCGTGATTTCCAAAACTACACTTCGCTTTTCGAATTGATGGAAGGTTTGGTAGGTGCTCCGGATTTGTTGATTTATTTGAGAAGTTCGATTCCGAATTTGGTATCGCAAATCCACAAACGAGGTCGCGATTACGAAAACACCATTTCCATTGACTATTTGAGCCGATTAAACGAGCGCTACGAAGCTTGGATTACCACTTACGACAAAGGAAAATTATTGATTATTGATGTAGACAATGTTGATTTCGTGAACAATCCGGAAGATTTAGGAATGATTATCAACCGTATTGACGCTGAGATTAACGGTTTGTTTTAATATTTAGGAGCGAAAGTTTCGGGCATTTTTGCGGTCCGTTTTCCCGCTATACATTACAATCTCGTCCCAAAAGACGAGATTTTCATTTCTATCGGGGCTAAAAAGGTTTTGTCTTTTGCAAAGTTTAGTTTTTCATAACCTCAAAAAGCGATGTTACACGAATGGCTTTTACCGGTTTCGTCAACTTAATTGTCACTTTCTTTCTTGGCAAAATATCAAAATAATTATCATTGAAAAAGGTATCTTCTTCCGAAGACAAATAAACATTTTTGGCTAATACATCCGAAGTAATCTCATAAGTGAAGTCGTCAATTTTACTGATTTGAATATTCGGCTTGGTCAATTGCAAATCTTTGGGTTTGACAAAATAATATAAACCTTTTGACGTTTTACCCGTAGCTGTTGTACAAGTCACGGAAATCACCATTTGACGAAGATTTTTAGCACTGTAATTCTCTTTAGGAGTAGCTGAAAGTACTTCATTCGAATTGGCTTCAATATCAAACTCTACTTCGTATCCGTCAATATGATTCCCGTTAAAATCCATTACTTCTTCCACCAAAGTAATATGATGTGGTTGAGGCTCGTCGTTGATTACTCTGACTTCATAATTCACTTCATTTGCAGTAATATCAACCAGTATAGGATTAAAACTCCGCTTCGCCTCGTATTGAAATGCTTTCCATCTACCGTAATAATCTACCGAACTCCAGGAAGTCACCGGCCAACAATCGTTGAGTTGCCAAAAAAGCGTTCCCATACAATTGGGCTTTGCCCGGCGATGCGCTTCAATAGCCGTTTTCATGCCTTCGGCTTGCAGCAATTGCGACACATAAATGAAGTCTTCAAAATTGGTTGGTACTTGATAATCTCTCGCCATGTACTCGTTGATGGTTTGGTAACCCGTTGGATGCTTTTGGTGATTTTTAATCGCTTCCGAATCGAAGTTCAGCTCGTCACTTTTGGCAAAAACTTGAAACGTTTTGATCTCCGGCATGCCTTGAAAACCGTATTCGCTCATAAATCGCCCAACTTTCTTTTCATACATTTCAAACGGTTCCATGCCCCACCAAACACCCCAATAATGGGCATCGCCACTCAACAAGCTTTCTTTTCTTCCCCAACCAATGGATGGCGAAGACGGCCAATAGCGGTTTTCATTCTTGGGCAATAAACTGTCTAAAGTTTTCGGGATTAAGTCGTGAAACAGCTTTTGATAATCGTTCCAAATTTTAGTCGAATCTGCTTCGGAATATTTATATTGCTTCTGCCAACCCCAATTGTGCCAGCCTTCGTCGTTTTCGTTATTGCCGCACCAAAGGGCGATACTCGGATGGTTTTGCAAACGACTTACATTATCTATGACTTCTTGTTTGACATTCACCAAAAAAGTTGCATCACCGGGATACATCGCGCAAGCAAACATAAAATCTTGCCAAACCAAAATGCCGTTTTTGTCACATTCTTCATAAAAGACATCTTCCGCATAAACTCCGCCGCCCCAAACTCTCAACATATTCATATTGGCATCAACCGCATTTTTGACAATCGATTGGTACACCGAATCGGTTACGCGTGGCAAAAAACTATCGGGCGGAATGACATTGGCGCCTTTCATAAAAACCGGCTGACCATTGACTTTAAAATAAAAACTCTTCCCAATTGAATCTTTTTCCTGAACCAGTTCAATCGTTCGCAAACCGAGAGTCATTTTTCTGGAATCGATTACTTGCAGGTCTTTAATCAAACGGATATCAAACGGATACAAATGGGCTTCGCCCAAACCATTAGGCCACCACAATTTAGGGTTCTTGATTTCATAAGTCAACGACAAAGTGTTTTGTCCTTTTTGGAGTTGGATTATTTCCGATTTATCGTTGATTGTTAACTGATATGGACCCGCTTTGTTGCTGTTGATGTCGACAACAAACTCCACTTTTGCTAACGTTTTGTCTGCTAAATCTTGATTGGTTTTGATGTTTGTTATTATTGCATTGTCCCAAAAACGAAGCGAAACTTTCTTGTAAATACCTGCGGTAACGAATCGTGGTCCCCAATCCCAACCGAAATGATATTGCGCTTTTCGGGTAAACACTTTTTCATCCCCCGGTAAAGTATAGGGTAGCTTATTGGCTTCTTCCTTTCCTTTTTTTACAGCAGAAGCAAAAGTGATTTGAAGTTTATTCTGTCCCACTTTCAGCACTCTTTTAACGTCGACTTTCCAAGTGCGGAACATGTTGTTAGCAGAGAGGATTTTAGTACCATTCAAATAAACTTCGGCAAAAGTATCTAAGCCGTCGAACTGCAAAATAACATTTTGATGTTTCAGTTCTTCTTTTGAAATGCTAAAAGTTGTTTGGTATTGCCAATCTTCACTTTCAATCCATTGCAATTGTTTTTCATTGGCACCAATAAACGGATCGGGAATGAGTTTATTGGCCAACAAATCGGTATGCACAGTTCCCGGAACTTTGGCCGGAAACCATTTGTATTTATCATTATTAACTCCTTTAAATTGCCATTTTTCAGAACTTAAATTGCGCTCGGTATTTTGTGCCAATAGAAACATTGGCAACAAAAAAGCAATTACAAATATCAACCACAATTTTCTCATTGGAGTTTTGATTTTAAAGCTTGGACTTCCGTGGCCGAAGCCGTTTCACTTCCGTCAGTTATAGCCGAAGAATGATAAAAAATCGCTTTAGTATTTTGCTGAATCGTTTTGATATTAGTCGAACGTAAACCACCGCCGGGCATGATGGTGATTCGTTTATCAGCTTTGGAAACTAATTCTTCCAGGCGATGCATTCCTTCACTCACATTGGTTTTTTGACCGGACGTTAAAATGGTTTTGAATCCACAAGTAATAATGTCTTCTAAAGCTTCAAAAGCATTTTCTACCTCATCAAAAGCACGGTGAAACGTACAAGGAAAAGGTTTGGCCAACTCGACTAAAACTTTATTTTGCTCATAATTAATGGCTTGGTCTTCTTTCAAAATTCCGAATACAAAACCGTCAACATTGAATTTTTTTAAAGCTGCAATATCGGCTTGCATTTGCTGAAACTCGGCTTCTGAATATACAAAATTCCCGCCTCGTGGTCGGATCATGACATACAAATCGATAGCCAACATTTCTCGGGCTTGTATTACCGTTTTAAAATCGGGAGTGGTACCGCCAACTTCCATATCGTCACACAATTCTACTCTATCCGCTCCTTTTTCTTGAGCGATTGTAGCTGATTCAAGATTAAAGCAGGCGATTTCGAGTTGAGCATTTTGAACCATATAAGGCATAGACGTGAATTTAAGTTTATTTCAAAAAGTAGTCAGCGTCAACCAACTTACTTCCTGAATGGTCGTTTACCGCATAGTTGAATCCGCCTTGAATACAATACGCTCCGTAGTTACCTTGTTTGTCTAAGGCGATGAACCCAACCTGAATATCTTTGAGGTTTTTGTTGCGATTTTGGGTGAGTTTTACAATGCGTGAAACGGCTTCTTCACAAGCTTGTTGCGGGGATTTTCCTTGTCTCATCAACTCGACTACCAAATGACAGCCCGCAATTCGGATGACTTCTTCTCCGTGACCGGTGGCTGTGGCAGCTCCGATTTCGTTATCAACATACAAACCCGCTCCTATAATGGGTGAATCACCTACTCGACCGTGCATTTTAAACGCCATGCCGCTCGTGGTACAAGCGCCGGATAAATTGCCGTGTACATCCAAAGCAATCATCCCAATCGTATCGTGGTTTTCGATATTGGCAATAGGTTTGTACTGACTGGTTTTGAGCCATTCCTTCCACTCTTTTTCGGAAGCTTCTACTAAGATATTTTCTTTTTTGAACCCTTGAGAAAGAGCAAATTGCAGTGCGCCATCGCCGACCAACATTACATGCGGTGTTTTTTCCATAACAGCGCGCGCCACAGAAATGGGATGTTTGATGTGTTCCAAAGCGGCTACCGAACCAATATTTGAAAACTCGTCCATGATACAAGCATCGAGTGTCACTTTACCATCTCTGTCAGGACGTCCGCCGTAACCGACACTTCTCTCCGTTGGATCGCCTTCGGGAATTTTAACCCCAGCTTCTACGGCATCGAGCGCGCGACCGTTACTCTTTAAAATTTCCCACGCGGCACCATTGGCTTGCACGCCGAAGTTCCAAGTGGAAATCACGATTGGCTTATTGATTTTACCGTTGGGTTTTACCGAATTATCTTCTTTCGAAGTAAACGATTGCAGGGCCAAGGCTACGGAACCTGCGGCAGCTGTTTTGAGAAAATTTCTGCGATTGCTCATGTTTATTCGACGGTTATTTCATCTGCAAAAAGCCACGCTTTATTTCCGGCACCGGGTTGGCCGTCGGGTATAATACCGAAGTTTTCGACTGTGACTTTTACAAATTGAATGTTTTTATGATTGCATTTAATTTCGACTTGACCATTGGATTGCTGAATTTCATCGAAGGAAAAAGTGCCGACGGTTTCAAATTGCAGCATATCTTCCGAAACTTGGAACGTCACTTTTTTGGGAAAATAAATCCACGACGAAGGACTGCTCAACAATCCGACACTTAAGTGATTGATTTTTTGTTTACTGCCTAAATCGATAGTCGCATTTAAATCGGTACCCGAAAAGCCCAACCAATGTTGACCGAATTTGGCTTTATCGCCTTTGATGCCATCTACTAAAGTGAAACCACCGCCTTTAGCGTAATTTCCACTGGGTTGATTTTGCAACGACACCAATCGGCTCACCGCTTTGTGAATATGAAATGATTGTACGGCGACATTGCCCTTGGCCAAACCATTTTCGAAATAAGTCGCTTTTACGGTTTGCGATTTCGTGATTTCTAACGGTTGATTATAAGACTTTGATTGTGCTGTAGGAAGCGTTCCATCAGTGGTATAGTGAATTCCGTTAGTGGATTGATTCGTTTGTAACAGATACAGTACACCATTACCTCCGGGTCTTGCCATAACATCTGTCGTAATTTCAAAAAGCGCTTTACTGTAGTTGATGCCTTTTTGATCTAATCTTTTAAAGTGTTGTATCATTCGACTAACAAAATCAGAGTGTTTTTCCGGTTTGGCCGTGCCCCAAACAACTTCTGAAAGCGCCATCATTCGGGGAAAAATCATGTATTCGACTTGTTCGGGCGATGTAATGTATTCCGTCCACAAATTGGCTTGCGCACCCAAAATGTATTGGGATTCTTCCGAGGACAATTCTTTTGGAATCGGATTAAAGGCATACACCTTTTCCACCGGAGTATAGCCGCCAATGGCTAAAGGTTCGTTTTGCGGATTGCCTTGGTAATGGTCGAAATAACAATGCGAACCCGGAGTCATTACTACGTAATGTTTTTCTTTGGCAGCAGCTATTCCGCCTTCGGTGCCGCGCCAACTCATTACCGCTGCGTTGGGTGCCAAACCGCCTTCCAGGATTTCATCCCAACCGATTATTTTTCGGCCTTTGCTATTGACAAACTTTTCCATTCTTTGGATAAAATAACTTTGCAGTTCGTGTTCATCTTTGAGTCCTTTGGTTTCTATCAGTCCTTGGCAATGAGCGCAACTTTTCCATCGGGTTTTCGGGCATTCATCGCCACCGATATGGATGTATAGAGAAGGGAAAAGTGAAATAACTTCGGATAAAATATTTTCCAGAAACGTGAAGGTTTCCTCCTTCGGACAAAACACATCATCTAAAACTCCCCATTGTTTCTCGACTTCAAACGGACCGCCGGTACAAGAATATTGAGGATACGCAGCTAATGCAGCTAAGGCATGACCCGGCATTTCGATTTCGGGCACCACGGTAATGTGGCGTTGTTGGGCGTAAGCAACTACTTCTTTGATTTGGTCTTGGGTGTAAAATCCGCCGTAGCGAATGGTATCGTATTTTTGTTCGTTGTAATGGCCTACCATTGAACCGTTTCGCCATGCGCCGACTTCAGTAAGTTTAGGATATTGTTTGATTTCGATACGCCAACCTTGATCATCGGTTAAATGCCAATGAAAAGTATTGAACTTATACATCGCCAAATAATCGATATACTTTTTTACAAAATCTATGGAAAAGAAATGTCGAGCGCAATCGAGGTGCATACCACGCCATTTGAATTTGGGATAATCATTGATTTGTAAACACGGTATTCTGATTTCACTCTTATTTTCGGAAGGAATCAGTTGTAACAGCGTTTGGATGCCGTAGAAAAAACCGGTATTATATTCGGCTTTGATAGCTATTGCATTCTCGGAAACCGATAAATTATAGGGTTCTTTGATACCACTAGCGGCAGGAGCATCCAAATCAAAACTAAAACTAATTTTAGGACCATTCGACACAGGAACGATTTTCAAATTTAATCCTGTTTGTTGTTTGATAGCAGTTTGAAGATACTGTGCTTCAAACATATTGACATCGGCCTGAATTACCGTTCTATCAGTTAACAAAAAATTCCCTTTGCCTATTTTAACTTGACTTGGCTGTGGAATTAAAGGCAAAGGACTTTGTGAAAACACTATCGTCACAAAAAGAAGTAAAAAGGCAGTTAGTTTGGATGTCATGAAAATGTTGTTTGTTGAGCTAAAAATAAACAAAAAAAGCCAATAAAAAAGCCCCGCAAATGCGGGGCTTTTTATTTCTTATAGCTTAAGATTATTTCAAAGCGTCTACTTTGGCTTTAACTTCAGCTTCAGTTCCTTCAAATTTTTGAGTAGTTGCTGTTCCGCCTACTGTAGTAGTAACCGTTGCAGTAGCTTTCCCGTTATTGTTGGTGATTTCTACTCTTACATCTTTTGTAGTAGTTGAAGTTCCAGGTTTAGCACAACAATCAGCCTTTTTATCAGCAATAAATTTACCGTCTGCACCGTAGTGTGATAAACAAGCTTCTTTTTGCTCAGGTGTACAACCTAAAGAATCGCACATTTTAGCACATTCTTCTTTGGTCATGTCTTTGCATTTGCTCATATCGCATTTGCCAATCATATCGCCGCTACATCCTTTTTTCATCTCCATAGTGCATTCCATTTTCTTGGTTTCAGCACCGGCTTCATGACCTCCTAAGATTGGAGCAATTACCAATCCGATCAAACAAGTTAATTTGATTAAGATGTTCATTGACGGACCTGAAGTATCTTTGAATGGATCACCAACAGTATCTCCGGTTACCGCTGCTTTGTGAGCATCAGAACCTTTATAAGTCATTTCACCGTTGATTTCAACACCCGCTTCGAAAGATTTTTTAGCGTTATCCCAAGCACCGCCGGCGTTGTTTTGGAACACTGCCCAAAGTACACCTGACACCGTTACTCCGGCCATATAACCACCTAACATTTCTGCAATTAATTGGTTGTTATCACCGTAAACTAATTTACCCAACAAAACAATGGCGATAGGGAAACCAATAGTTAATACTCCCGGCAACATCATTTCTCTTAAAGCTGCTTTAGTAGAAATCTCCACACATTTACCATATTCAGGTTTGTTTTTCCCTTCCATGATACCCGGAATTTCTTTGAACTGACGACGTACTTCGTACACCATGTCCATAGCCGCTTTACCCACAGAGTTCATGGCTAAGGCAGAGAACACTACCGGAATCATACCTCCAACGAATAACATTGCTAATACCGGTGCTTTGAAGATGTTGATACCATCAATTCCAGTAAATGTTACGTAAGCAGCGAATAAAGCCAATGAAGTCAACGCTGCAGAAGCGATAGCGAAACCTTTACCTGTAGCAGCAGTAGTGTTACCTACTGAATCCAAGATGTCTGTACGAGTACGAACTTCTTTTGGCAATTCACTCATTTCAGCGATACCACCTGCGTTATCAGAAATTGGTCCGAAAGCGTCGATAGCCAACTGCATAGCGGTTGTAGCCATCATTGCAGAAGCTGCTAAAGCCACACCATAGAAACCGGCGAAAGCATAAGAAGCCCAGATTGCACCAGCAAATAATAATACCGTTGGGAAAGTAGAAATCATACCTGTTGCTAAACCGGCGATTACGTTAGTTCCTGCACCTGTTGAAGATTTTTGTACAATAGCCAAAACTGGTTTTGTACCTAAACCTGTATAGTATTCTGTTACTGATGAGATTACACCACCAACAACTAATCCTACGATAGTTGCATAGAATACTCTCATTGAAGAAATTTGTTGAGCACCTTCACCATAGAATTCCATGGTCATTACTTCAGGTAATAAATATTTTACCAAGAAGAAACAAGATACCGCTGTTAAAATGATAGAAACCCAGTTTCCAACATTCAATGCTCCTTGCACTTGTTTTTCTTTAGCGTCATCACTTGATATTTTTACTAACATCGTTCCGATGATAGAGAATAAGATTCCGAAACCGGCGATTGCCATTGGCAATAAAATTGGACCGATACCACCGAAAGCGTCTTCGATTTTACCACCCATATCTTTGATTACGTAGTTACCTAAAACCATTGCAGCCAATACTGTAGCCACATAAGAACCGAACAAGTCGGCACCCATACCGGCAACGTCACCTACGTTATCACCTACGTTATCAGCGATAGTGGCAGGGTTACGAGGATCATCTTCAGGAATTCCTGCTTCCACTTTACCAACTAGGTCGGCACCAACGTCAGCAGCTTTAGTATAGATACCACCACCAACACGAGCAAACAAAGCGATAGATTCAGCTCCTAAAGAGAAACCGGCTAAAGTTTCTAATACGATAGTCATATCTTCAGTAGAAGTCTATACGCCATTCATGAAGTAGCGGAAGAAGATGATAAAGAAACCTGTCAAACCAAGTAC
>JBIIXM010000018.1:0-11779 GCA_044338435.1 Flavobacterium sp.
GTGGTTTCCGCTTTTGCGATTCCGTATTTCTTTAAAGACCAAATTAAAGCCAAAATCGAAAAAGCCATCAATGAAAAAGTAGATGCTACAGTGACTTTTGCCGATGCCGATTTGAGTTTGTTTAAAAACTTTCCGAACGCCAGCGTGACGATTGAAAAATTATCCATCGTAAACAAAGCACCGTTTGAAGGCGATACTTTGGTCGCTTTTGACGAATTGCGTTTGAAAATGGCTATCGGACAATTGTTCAACAGCGAAAATGAACCGATGCAAATTGACGGCATCGATTCTAAAAACGGCTTAATCAACATCATCTTCAACAAAGACGGCGTTGGGAATTTCAACATCGCTTTGAAAGAAGATGAAAAACAAGCTGATGACAGCAACAGCAAACCGCTTTCGTTGAAAATCAAAGAATACTCAGTGGAAAATTTCCAATTCAGATACTACGACGAACGTTCGAAAATCAAAATGGTTTTAGACAGCATCAAACATGAAGGAACGGGCGATTTTGCGGCTTCCAAACTCGATTTGACGACCAAAACCACCACCAAAGTTTCGCTGGATATGGACAAGGTGAATTATATGAAAAACGTGGCTATTTCATTGGATGCGATTTTGGGCATCGACTTAGACCAAAGCAAATACACTTTCAAGAAAAACGAAGCCAAAATCAATGAATTGCCCTTAAAATTTGACGGATTTATACAATTGGCGGATGACGGACAAATCTATGATTTGACGTTTCAAACGCCGACTTCCTCGTTTAAAAACTTCTTGGGCTTGATTCCGGCACAATATGCTTCTAATTTGAAGGATGTAAAGACCACCGGTGATTTCACCGTAACCGGATTCGCCAAAGGAAAATTGACAGATACTACGGTGCCGAAATTCAATATTGATATTGCTTCTAACAACGCTTCCTTTCAATATGCGAATATGCCGAAATCGGTTAGAAATATTGTTATCGACACCAAAATCATCAATGAAACCGGTTTGATGAACGATACTTATGTCAATTTAGACAAACTGTCTTTTCAAATTGATCAAGATGTGTTTAATGCCAAAGCCAACATTAAAAACATAGCCGAAAATGCCTTAGTCAATGCCGAACTCAAAGGCACCATCAACTTGGCGAATGTAACCAAAGCTTATCCGGTAAAATTAGACAAACCGTTGACCGGAGTATTGAAAGCCGATGTGAAAACGGAATTCGACATGCAATCGGTAGAGAAAAGCGATTATGCCCGTATCAAAAATACCGGAACCATCGACTTAACCGGATTTAATTACACTGATGAAAACGGTAAAACCATGAAAATCAGTCGCGCCTTGGTATCTTTTGATCCGAGTCGTGTAAACCTAAAACAGTTCAATGCCGTAACCGGAAAAACCGATTTGGCGGTAAATGGTGTATTGGAAAACTTCTACGGCTTTGTGTTCAAAAACCAAGAGCTGAAAGGCAACTTCAACTTACAATCCAATCAGTTAGCGGTCAACGATTTTATGACTACAGAAGCCGATACGAAAAAAGAAACGAAAGCCGCTGAACCCATGAAAATCCCGGCCTTCCTGAATTGCTCTTTAACCGCCAAAGCCAATACGGTTTTATACGACAATTTGGTGTTGAAAAATGTTTCGGGTAAGGTGATTATAAAAGACCAAAAAGTGACTTTGGAAAATGGAAAAACGGATATTTTCGGAGGTTCAATTGCGTTCAACGGCGATGTTTCCACCAAAGAAAAAACACCAAAATTCAACATGGATTTAGGATTGAACAATGTCGACATCATGCAAACGTTCACGCAATTAGAAATGATGAAAAAAATTGCGCCGATAGCCGGCGTAATCAATGGAAAATTAAACTCTAAAATCAAATTGTCCGGAAACTTGAACGCGACCGAAATGACCCCGGATTTGAACAGTTTATCGGGGGAGTTGTTGGGACAATTGCTCTCAACTACAGTCAATTCCAGCAACTCAACCTTGCTGACCGCTTTGGATGACAAGTTGAATTTTGTGGATTTGAAAAAACTCAACCTCAACGATTTAAAAGCCGCTGTAACTTTTAAAGACGGAAAAGTCAATGTAAAACCATTCGACATCAAATACCAAGACATCAAGGTAACGGTTGGCGGAACACATGGTTTTGACCAAAACATGAATTACAGTTTGAAATTGGATGTTCCGGCGAAATATTTAGGAACAGAAGCCAATAATTTATTAGCTAAATTGTCTCCGGCCGATGCTAAAAAAGTAGAAAATGTGCCTATTAATGCGAGTTTAGGCGGTAATTTTAAAAACCCGAAAATCACTACCGATGTGAAGCAAGCCACAACCACTTTGGTCAACAACTTGGTCAAACAACAAAAAGACAAAATTACTTCGGGTGTGAAAGAAGGTGTGAATTCGATTATTGCTAACGCTACCAAACCAAAAAACGACACTACCAAAACGGACGTGAAAACGGATGTAAAAACCAAAGCCAATAACCTGCTGAACGGTTTGTTGAACAAAAAGAAAAAAGAAGCGCCGAAAACAGAAACCCCGCAATAAAAATAAACCCTTTCCAAAAGAAAGGGTTTATTTTTAGATGTTTATTTTCACCACATAACCTTCAAAAGTCCGAACATTAAAAACCGTTCCGTCTTCAAACAGTAAGTACTGACCTTTAACACCGGTGAGTTTTCCGGAGAAGTTGGGCGACTTATCTAAATTCAAGCTATTCACTTTGGTTGGATATTGTAAAACCGGATATTGCAATTCGTATAAATCTTCTTTCGTAGAAAAGAAATATTCTTGCACTTCGGTTGGAATAAGTTTTTCCAATTTTAGGCGTTCGGCGACCAAATCTACCGAAGGCACATCATTCTTGAGCATCTTTTGCCAATTGGTTTTATCGGCATAATGGTTTTTGAGCGCAACTTCGGTAATACCGGCTAAATAACGATTCGGCACTTCAACAATAGGAATGGCTTGCACAGCGCCTTGGTCTATCCAACGCGTAGGCACTTGGGTTTTGCGGGTTACGCCGACTTTCACTTCACTCGACAAAGCCAAATACACGATATGCGGTTGCAATTGGACTCTTTTTTCGTATTCCAAATCGCGGTCTTCGATGTCTAAGTGCGCGGTACTTAATTCGGGTTTCATAATCCAATCGCCGGCTGCAGCAGAACTCATGAAGCAATCGTAGCAAAATCCCTGACGGAAAATCTTTTTCTTTTTACCGCAATTTAAACATTGATAACCTTGAAAAGAAATCTCCAGCGATTTGTCTAACAACTGATTCAAGCTTAAAAAACTGTTCTCAAACACCAAATAATATTGGATTGGGTTGGAAAATTCGGTTTGCATTTTGGTTAAAACCCCTTCGTATGTCATGTCTGTTTTTAAAAATATTGCTATATTTGGTAAAGTTATAAATCCTAAATCGCAATTCCTAAATCCTAAATAAAAATGCCGTTTCCCATCATTAATTCTATCGCCTCTTGGGTTTTGAAGCAGCGCATTCATCAGATTGAGTTGTTTTTAAAATACCCTAATGAAGTTCAGAATGAGTTGCTGATGAATTTAATCCGTACCTGCGACGAAACGGTAATGGGAAAAAAATACGATTTCGAAAGCATTAAATCCTATGAAACTTTTGCCGAACGTATTCCGGTTTCTTCATACGAAGATTTAGAACCAATGATTGAAGAAACGCGCAAAGGCTATCAAAATGTTTTTTGGAATACGCCGATTAAGTGGTTTGCTAAATCGAGCGGCACCACCAATGCTAAGAGCAAGTTTATCCCGGTAAGTAACGAAGCTTTAGAAGATTGTCATTACAAAGCCAGCAAAGATTTGTTGTGCATGTATTTGAACAACAACGAAAATTCAGAGATGTTTTTAGGGAAAAGTTTACGCCTCGGCGGCAGTTCACAGATTTATGAAAACAACAATACGTTCTTTGGTGATTTGTCGGCGATATTAATTGAAAACATGCCGATGTGGGCGGAATTCAGCAGTACGCCCAGCAACAAAGTTTCATTGATGAGCGAATGGGAAAGCAAACTCACTGCTATCATCAACGAAACCAAAACCGAAAACGTGACCAGTTTTGCCGGTGTACCATCGTGGATGTTGGTCTTGCTCAACCGAATTTTAACCGAAACCGGAAAAGACAACTTATTTGACTTGTGGCCGAATTTGGAAGTGTATTTCCATGGCGGCGTGAGTTTTGAACCCTATCGCGAGCAATACAAAAAAATATTGCCGAAATCCGATTTCAAATACTACGAAATCTACAATGCTTCTGAAGGTTTCTTTGCTATTCAAGATTTGAATTACTCCAATGATTTGTTGTTGATGTTGGATTACGGCATCTTCTACGAATTTATCCCGATGGACACTTTTGGCACACCGAATCAAAAAATTATCCGTTTGGCTGATGTGGAATTGTTTAAAAATTACGCCATGGTCATCACTACCAATGCCGGTTTGTGGCGATATATGATAGGCGATACCGTGCGATTTACTTCTTTAAGTCCGTATCGCATTCGGGTTTCGGGCAGAACCAAACACCATATCAATGTTTTTGGCGAAGAGCTGATGGTGGAAAATACCGATTCCGCGATTGCCAAAACTTGTTCCGCGCTACACTGTGAAGTAATCGATTATACCGTGGCGCCGATTTTCATGCAAGACAAAGAAAAAGGTGCGCACGAATGGATGATAGAATTCAAAAAACAACCGGAAGATTTGGCTTTATTTCAAAAAATACTAGACGAAAACATTCAGTCTGTCAACTCTGATTACGAAGCCAAGCGATACAACAACATGACGTTGAACGAGCTCAAAATCAACGTAGCCCGAGAAAATTTATTCTACGATTGGCTCAAAGAAAACAACAAACTCGGCGGACAACACAAAATCCCGAGATTGTCCAACCAACGCGATTACTTGGAACAATTGAAAGCAATGCAACAAGGGGCAAATTCCAAATTTTAAAACTTAAATTCCAAATTTCAGATGAAAAAAATAGTTGCTTTACTCCTGCTTTCTTGTTTTGTAACTTCTTGTGGTCCAAAAAGATTGGGCTGCGGTCCGGGTCGCTGTGAGGTAGAAAATCCAACACTAAAAACAATGCCTTTAAAAAATATTTGTTAAAAATTACACTATTGTTGTAACATTTGGATGTATTGAAAGTCTTACAAGACAATCATCAATCAATCAACATCCATGAAATCATTAAGTATTGCCTTGTGCTTACTGGCTAGTGCCTTTACTTTCGCGCAAGAAACGCCCAAAACCGAAGACAAAAAACCTTCAGAAAATCCCAACGAACTCAAAGAGGTTACCCTTTACGGTAACAAAAAACAGTACCTCAAAGTCGAATCCGACAAAACCACGATTAGTGTTCGTGACAATCCAATGCTCAACAGCGGCAGCAGTTTGGAAGCCGTTAAGAAAATCCCCGGTGTCATTACTTCTCCAACCGGAACGATAACCTTAAACAGTCGCGGTGTAACCATTTATATTGATGGAGCACCGAGTACACTAAGCGGTAATGATTTGCAAAACTATTTATCAACCTTACCCGCCAACGCCATTGAAAAAGTGGAATTGATTTACAATCCCGGCGCTTCCTTTGATGCCGATGCTAGCGGTTCGATTATCAATATAGTGACCAGCACCAAGCGCAAAAAAGGGTTGAATGCCAGTGTCAATATGAATTACAACTTCAATCAGTACCAAAAACCGAGTCCGCAGATATTGCTTAACGGTAAAGTAAAAGAGTTGAGTTGGCAAACCATGATAGGCTACAATTATATCGACAGCGAAAACAACAGTAGCAACGATCAAATATTCACCTCTTTTTCCCCAAATGAAAGATTGTTCCAAAAGAATTTTGCGCAGTCTACCAACCGAAATTTCTATTGGAGAACCGGCACCAACTACAAACTGAACGAAAAATCAAACTTGTTGTTCAACTACAACTTGAATTTGGGCAACGACCGAATTACAGGCGATGCGAGTACTGTTGGCACCGGGATTGATTTCACCAACAACAGTTTGTCGAAAATAAAAAACAGCAACAATGAGTTGAGTTTGCAGTACAAAACCAAACTTGATACCATTGGAAGAACCTTGGATATTATTGCTTACAGCAACTTTTTCAACCGAAATCCGAACACGGTTTCCAACGGGCAAAACAATGGAACCGCAACTTTTTACAATGGGAAAATCGATTTTAACTTGACCAACCACTATTTAAAATACGACTTCGCCATTCCATTTAAAAAGCTGGATTTATCGATAAACACCGGTGGAAAATACAACTACATTAAAGTAAACGACAAAGGAATTTACAATTTGAATTCGCCCGTGAACAGTGTTATCGATTTTGATTACACAGAAACCAATTTGGCGTTTTACTTAGAAGCGCGCAAAAAATTTAAAAAGCTAAGCCTAACTGCCGGATTGCGTTTTGAAGATTATAAAGTTGACCGATTGGCCATTCAAGACGGTACAGAAACCGAAGTTGATTTTACCAACTCCAATTTCTTCCCAAATGCGAGCGCTATGTACGAGTTTAGCGAAAACATGAACTTGTCGGCCTCCTACTCTAGGAAAATTTTCCAAGCCGATTACAATGTATTAGACCCGAACAATTTTGCCAACTTCGACCAGTACAACACTTCGCAGGGAAATCCGTTTTTGGATCCGGCGTTTTTTGACAACTTCGAATTGAAATTGACCGCTTTCCAATTTGTGAGTTTGGGCGGAAACTATACCATAGCAAGCGATAGGAACAATTTTATTTTCACTGCTGAACCGGGAGAATTGGTAAGCAACCAAACCTTCCAACAGTTTGATAAAGTAAAAACGATGAGTTTGTTTGCCTCTTTTCCTTTGCCATTGGATTACTTCTTCAAAAGCAAGGAAGAGTTCCAAAAACGTATGAACAATATGGACAAGATGAATTATATTTTCTTTAATGTGAATTACATCAAAACCACAACGGAAGGTTATGATTTTTCATTTGAGAACAAACCGATATGGAACTATTCGGCACAGGCGCAATTTATCCTGCCATGGGACATTAAAAACACCATGTCGTATTTCATTTTACCGAAAGGCACTTGGGAAATCTACCAAATCACCAAGCCGATACAACAGTTTGACATATCGTTCAACAAAGATTTCCTAAACAAAAAATTAAAAATTGGGTTGCATTGTTTTGATGTCTTCAATAGCAATGAAGTGAATGCTTTGGTTTCTTCCACCAATTTGGAGACCAAGTTTTACCAAAAACAAGATTCCAGAAGCTTTAGAATATCGTTGACCTATAATTTTGGCGACTTGTCTTTGAAGAAAGAGAACACCAACATCAATATCGAGAAGACCAACTCGGGTGGAGGATTCCTAAAATAAATTGGTTATAATTAGTAAACGAAAAATCCCTCAGTTGAGGGATTTTTCAATTTTAAGACGCTATTTCTAAACGTTTCAATAAGTTTTTGGTCAGCGCATCGTGCGTATAATCCAAATCGATATGGAGTTGTTTTTCATCTGAGCTTGGCAAGTCGTACATCGCATCGGTTAAAATAGCTTCGCACAACGAACGCAATCCGCGCGCGCCGAGTTTGTACTCTAACGCTTTCTCCACTATATAATCTAAAGCTTCGTCCGTGATGGTGAATTTTACTTCATCCATGGCGAACAACTTTTCGTATTGTTTGATTAAAGCGTTTTTCGGCTCAGTTAAAATGGCGCGTAAAGTGGATTTGTCTAACGGATCCATGTGCGTCAACACCGGCAAACGACCAATGATTTCCGGAATCAAACCAAAATCTTTGATGTCTTTCGGGATGATGTATTGGAGCAAATTGTCTTTGTCGATATTATCCGTGTTTTTAGAAGTACTATACCCTACCGCTTGACGATTCAATCGTTTGGAGATGATACGCTCGACGCCGTCAAAAGCACCACCTGCGATGAACAAAATATCTTTGGTGTTGACTTCCACAAATTTTTGGTCCGGGTGTTTTCGACCACCTTTTGGCGGTACGTTAACTACAGTTCCTTCTAGTAATTTCAACATAGCTTGCTGTACGCCTTCACCTGAAACATCGCGGGTAATGGACGGATTATCGCTCTTGCGGGCAATTTTGTCAATCTCGTCTATAAACACGATACCTCTTTCGGCTTTGGCCACGTCATAATCGGCGGCTTGTAGCAAACGGGTTAAAATACTTTCTACGTCTTCGCCTACGTAACCGGCTTCGGTTAATACCGTTGCATCTACAATAGCCAACGGAACATCTAACATGCGCGCGATGGTTTTCGCGACCAAAGTTTTTCCGGTTCCGGTTTGGCCCACCATGATTATGTTGGATTTTTCAATTTCCACATCTTCCTCATGTTGGAGTTGCATTAAACGCTTGTAGTGGTTGTATACAGCTACCGACATGACTTTTTTGGTTTGGTCTTGTCCGATTACGTATTGGTCTAAAAATGCACGGATTTCTTTGGGTTTTTTCAACACCAAATCGGCCGATTGTTTTACGGTATTTCCTTTTAACTCCTCCATCACGATGCCATGTGCCTGTTCGATACAGCGATCACAGACATGCGCATTAATTCCGGCGATTAATAAATTAGTCTCCGGTTTTTTTCTTCCGCAAAAGGAACATTCTAAAACTTGTTTTGCCATTATTTTTTTAAGGTTCTAAGAATCTGAGGCGCTAAGGTTCTATGGTTTTTGATTACTCAGCACCTTAGAACCTTAGCGCCTTAGCGCCTCAATATTATCTTCTTAATACTTCATCAATCATGCCGTACTCTTTGGCTTCATCGGCGATCATCCAATAGTCGCGCTCAGAGTCTTTGTGTACTTTTTCGAAAGTTTGCCCGGAATGGTGTGAAATAATTTGGTACAATTCATCTTTCAGTTTCAACATTTCTTTCAAGTTGATTTCCATATCAGTAGCTACTCCTGAAGCACCGCCTGAGGGTTGGTGAATCATGACTCTGGAATGCGGTAAGGCTGAACGTTTTCCGGCAGCTCCGGCACACAATAATACCGCGCCCATAGAAGCAGCCATACCGGTACAAATGGTCGCTACATCGGGTTTGATGTACTGCATGGTATCGTAAATGCCGAGACCGGCATACACGCTTCCGCCCGGAGAGTTGATGTAAATTTGGATGTCTTTAGAAGCGTCAACACTTTCTAAGAACAACAATTGCGCTTGGATGATGTTGGCCATATAATCGTCGACACCGGTACCCATGAAAATGATTCTGTCCATCATTAAGCGCGAAAACACGTCTAGTTGCGAGATGTTTAATTGGCGTTCTTCGATGATGTATGGTGTCATGCTTCCTACGATTTTATCGTAATACAGACTGTTTACGCCGTGTTTTTTGGTCGCAAACTTTTTAAATTCTTTTCCGTAATCCATTTTAAATTTTGGTTTAAAAGTTTATGAGTTTAAAAGTTTAAAGTAGTACACCGTAAACTTACTATGCTTTTGATTCAGTCAAAGTTTGTGCCTTTTTTAAAAGATGACATTGTGTCTTACGACCATGCCCTAGCCCGGATAGGAGCAAGCTACCGTGTAGCGCGGATAGCCGGATTAGCTTCCAATAAAAAAGCGCCAAATTACTTTGACGCTCAAATATAGTAAATAATCTTTTAGTGTTTCAACTCGCCGTACATGGCTTTGATGAACTCGTCGTAGTTTACTTCTTTGGTTTTGGCTTTTACCTTGTCTTTGAACAAGTTGAGCATTTTTTCGTTCATTACTTGTTCTGACAAACGACGCACTTCGTCTTGGTTTGACATGACGCGCGCCACAATGCCTTGTACATCTTCATCGGTTGGGTTCATTTGACCGAACTGCGCCATTTGCTTTTTGATTAGCTCAGTGGTGTAGGCTTTTAAATCGTCGAAAGTGATTTGCAAACCGTTTTCGGTGATGATTTTACCTTCGATCAATTGGTAACGCAAACCGTTTTCAGATTTAGCATATTCTGCTTCTGCTTCTTCGGCAGTTAATGGATTTTCACCGGCAGATTGGATCCATTTTTTCAAAAACTCGGCCGGTAAATCGAACTTGGTGTTGGCGATTAAGAACTCGGTTACATCGTTTAAGAATTTTTGGTCGGCTTGTTGAGCGAATTGTTTTTCAGCGTCTTCTTTGATTTTAGCTTTTAACTCGTCTACTGAGGTTACCACTTTTGGTCCGAATAATTTGTCGAACAACTCTTGGTCTAGAGTAGCCGGTTCGTGAGCGATTACTTCGTCGATAGTAAACGTTACTTCGATATCCAAACCGTGAACGTCGTCGTGACCTACGGCTAAGTAATCCATTAATTTGTGATCGTCATCGAACAAACCTTTGGTTTTTAAAGTCACCACATCACCTACTTTTTTACCGATAAATGCTTTTTGCGTTTTCTTGTCGGCGAAAGCGTCGATGGCTAAAGTAGTTCTGTTGTTGATACCTTTTTCTTCGTTGGCAAAAATACCTGAAACGTCGTCTCCGGCTTCCACTACATCTTTAGCAATTAATTTTCCGTATTGTTTTTGGATGCGCGCTACTTGGTCGTTCAACATTTTGTCATCGGCTACGATTTTGTATTGTACCAAGCTGTTTTTAGCGGCTAAATCCACTTTGAATTCCGGTGCTAAACCTAATTCGAATTCGAATTTATAATCTTCTACATCCCAATTGAAATCTTCGGTTACTTTAGGTAGCGGATTCCCTAGGATATCTAACTTTTCTTCAACCAAATAGTTGTTCAAGTTTTCTTGCAACAATTTGTTTACTTCGTCTAACAATACTGCTTTTCCGTATTGTTTTTGGATTAAACTCATAGGCACAGCACCTTTTCTGAATCCGGGAATGCTAGCATTTTTTCTATAGTCTGCTAATACTTTTTCTACTTTTTCTGCGTAATCCGATTTTGATACTTCTACAGTAACTACAGCATTTAACGCGTCTACATTATTTCTTGTGATGTTCATTTTTTGTGTTTTTTACATACTAAAATTGGGTGGCAAAAGTATAACATTTATGCCACCCAACCAAGTTTATTTTATTGATTTTAACGGTCTTATTTTGTGTCGCCGGTGATTTGATAAACCAATGATTGCGAAAGCGATAAGATGATACTGAAAAGCATGGCAGTCCAGAAAGAACTGACTTCAAAACCATCTACAAATTCGTCGCAAAGGAGAATCATAATGGCATTGATTACCAGTAAAAACAGGCCGAGCGTAAAAAAAGTTACCGGCAAGGTAAACAGCACCAATATGGGTTTTACAAAAAAGTTGAGCAATCCCAAGACGATGGCTACGGTTAAGGCAGTCGTGAATTCGTCTACGCGAACGCCTTTCATTAGGTAGGCGATGGCCATAACGAGTAAAGAGGTGATAAAGATTCTAAGTAGTAATTTCATTAGATTGTGTTTTTATTTTTTCTTCTTCTTTTTGGATTTCTGATCCATTTTTGTACTCAAAAGTCGCAATGGCGTAAGAGAAATCAATGCTAAAATAGCAAAAAAGAAGGTTTTCCCCTTATTTGAAGTCAGCGACTTATAAAATTGATCTTCTTCTGCACTGTAATACAACGATACTGTTTGCTTAATTTGTTCACAATCATTGCGATTGTAATGGTCAATCCAATATTCTTTTTGTTTGTATAAGATTAAGATACTTTTATCATTTGTGTTTCTTCGCTTTTTTAAATTAAAATTAGCGTCGCAATATTTCTCCTTGACTGTA
>JBIIXM010000278.1:0-2907 GCA_044338435.1 Flavobacterium sp.
CTTTTTTCAAGATTTTTGGAAATAAGTGGCAAATTTATTCAAACTAATGGGATATAGAAAAGGATTTTTATTTTTTATTTCTGACGTTGCCCAAAGTGCGAAAAGCAACTCCAATAACCCCGATTGGAGTCTCGTTGTCAGACGAGACGGAAAGCGGGAATACGGCAGGCCGATAAAGCCCGAACCTTTCGTTCAAAAAAATAACTAAAACGGATGGATTTCTGCAACAGAATCTGAAAGCAATACTGTATATTTGCCTTTATTTTTGATGTAATGGACAAGAAGACAGAAGAATTTTATATCAGATTGCGCGAGGAGTTGGCTAACACTTCTACTTGGCCGAACGAGTATTTATACAAGTTTATAGTGCCAACGGATGCCAAAAGAATTGAGGAAGTGGAAAATGCTTTTGACAATATGGGCGCCGTGATCCAAACCAATCAATCTAAGAACGGAAAATACACCAGTTTATCGGTGAATGTGATGATGGAAAACCCGGACAGCGTGGTAGAGAAGTATATTGAAGTATCAACTATTGAAGGAATAATTTCACTGTAATGGCAGAAAAATATATAAAAGAGAATGCCAATGATGTGGTTTGTCATTTGGAATACAATGCTGAGAGACCGCATTTGATTATTCCGGAATACGGTCGTCATTTGCAAAAGTTGATTGATCAAGCCACTGAAATTTTGGATAGGGAAGAGCGCAACAAAGCCGCTAAATACATCATACAAGTGATGGGTACTTTGAATCCGCACTTGCGCGATGTACCCGATTTTCAGCACAAATTGTGGGATCAGATTTTTATCATGTCTGATTTTCGTTTGGATGTTGATTCGCCATATCCTATTCCAACGCGTGACGTCATCAACTTAAAACCGGAGCGTTTGCCTTATCCGCAAAGAAATCCGAAATACCGATTTTACGGCAATAACATTACGAACATGATTGATGTGGCCAACAGCTGGGAAGAAGGTGAAATGAAGAGTGCCTTGGTCAAAGTGATTGCCAATCACATGAAAAAATCGTATTTGAGTTGGAACAAAGACACGGTGACAGATACCGTAATTTTTGAGCATTTGTATGAATTGTCCGGCGGGAAATTGAACTTATTGCAAAGCAGTGAAGAGTTGTTAAACACTAATGATTTGATGCGAACCAATAAAAAAATGTCCAACAAAAACCAACCGCAACAAAACAACAATAAATTGAACAAAAACAAAAACGGGAAGAAGCCGTTTATAAAGAATAACAATAATCAGAAATAAAGGTGCTAAGGCGCTAAGGTTCTAAGATGCTAAGGCCTCAGAACCTCAGAACCTCAGGACCTCAGAACCTAAACTATATGGGAACATTCAAAATAGAAGGCGGTATCCAACTAAAAGGGGAAGTACAACCGCAAGGTGCTAAGAACGAAGCGTTACAAGTATTATGTCCGGCTTTATTAACCTCGGAGAAAGTTAGAGTAACCAATATTCCGGATATTATCGACGTGAACAAGTTGATTGTATTGTTAGGAAACTTGGGCGTTAAAATTCAGAAAAACGGTCCGGGCGATTATACTTTTCAAGCCGATGAAGTGAATATCGATTATTTAAAAACAGAAGCTTTTAAAAAAGAAGGCGGTAGCTTGAGAGGTTCGATTATGATAGTTGGTCCGCTTTTAGCTCGTTTTGGTTGCGGTTATATTCCGAAACCGGGTGGTGATAAAATCGGAAGAAGAAGATTGGATACACACTTTGAAGGTTTTATCAATTTGGGCGCTAAATTCCGTTACGAAAGAGAAGATCACTTTTACGGCGTAGAAACCAAAACCCGTTTGAAAGGAGCCTACATGTTGTTGGATGAAGCTTCGGTAACCGGAACAGCTAACATTGTAATGGCAGCGGTTTTGGCCGAAGGGACAACCACCATTTACAATGCCGCTTGCGAGCCGTATTTGCAACAATTGTGTAAAATGTTGAACTCGATGGGTGCCAAAATCACCGGAGTTGGTTCCAACTTACTAACCATTGAAGGCGTTGAAAAATTAGGCGGATGCGAACACCGAATCCTACCGGATATGATTGAAATCGGTTCTTGGATTGGATTGGCCGCGATGACACGTAGTGAAATTACCATCAAAAATGTAAGCTGGGAGAATTTAGGTGTGATTCCGAATGTATTCCGCAAGTTGGGGATTACTTTAGAACGCAAAGGCGATGATATTTACATTCCTGCTCACTCTAAGGGTTACACAGTGAAAACCGATATCGACGGTTCGATTTTAACTATAGCCGATGCACCTTGGCCCGGTTTTACACCGGATTTGTTGAGTATCGTTTTGGTCGTAGCTACGCAAGCCAACGGTGACGTGTTGATTCACCAAAAAATGTTTGAAAGCCGTTTGTTCTTTGTGGACAAATTGATTGATATGGGTGCGAAAATCATGTTGTGTGATCCGCACAGAGCTGTAGTTATGGGACATAATTTCCAATCGCAATTAAAGGCAACAGTAATGTCTTCCCCTGATATCCGTGCGGGAATTTCGTTGTTGATTGCAGCGCTTTCTGCGAAAGGTACATCAACCATTCAAAACATCGAGCAAATTGACCGAGGTTATGAAAGAATCGATGAGAGATTGCGTGCTTTAGGTGCTAATATTGTTAGAGTTTAAGGAATATTAGATTTTAGATATTAAATATTAAATGTGAAATCCCAAAACTTATTAAGATTTGGGATTTTGTTTTTTTAGTCAGATGGAAACATACATCATCGTTTTACTTTGTATTGCCTCTTTTTTCGCTGGATTTGTCGATGCTATAGTGGGCGGCGGCGGTTTGATACAAACTCCCGTGGCCATGATATTGATGCCGAATTTGTCGGTGGCGAGTATCATCGGGTCGCTTAAAATTCGGCATCAAT
>JBIIXM010000279.1:0-2900 GCA_044338435.1 Flavobacterium sp.
AATGAAAGCCCGTGAGGTTAAAAGAGCTAATACGGTAGCAAAGTACGCTGAAAAAAGAAAGGCTTTATTAGAAGCAGGAGATTACGAAGGCTTACAAAAATTACCAAAAAATGCTTCACCGGTTCGTATGCACAATCGTTGCAAATTAACAGGTAGACCAAGAGGATATATGAGACAATTTGGTATTTCACGTGTTACTTTCCGTGAAATGGCAAACCAAGGATTGATCCCTGGAGTAAAAAAAGCCAGCTGGTAATAGTTGGAATTTCAGCAGATAATTGTACATTTGCCGGATTTTTGCCGGTAACGTGCAATTATCTGCTTTAAAAATTGAGTTTAATGGCTTCAGGTTCAGGGGAATAGTTCCTTTTGAAAACCGTTGCCGAATTTTAATAAATATGTATACAGATCCAATTGCAGATTATCTTACGAGAGTTAGAAATGCAGTGATGGCTAACCACAAAGTGGTAGAAATCCCGGCTTCTAACTTGAAAAAAGAAATCACGAAGATTTTATTCGATCAAGGATATATCTTAAGCTACAAGTTTGATGATAGTACTGTACAAGGTACCATCAAAATCGCTTTGAAGTATGATAAAGATACTAAAGAGTCGGTAATTAAAGATATCCAAAGAATTAGTAAACCAGGTTTACGTAAATATGCAGGTGCTGCAAAACTACCTAGAATCCTTAACGGATTAGGAATTGCTATTGTTTCCACTTCTAAAGGTTTGATGACCGGGAAACAAGCTAAGCAATTAAATGTTGGTGGAGAAGTAATTTGTTACGTATACTAAAAAACAGTTAAACAATGTCAAGAATAGGTAAAAATCCAATTTCGATTCCTGCAGGTGTAACTGTTGATGTAAACGCTACTACAGTTACTGTAAAAGGAAAATTAGGTCAACTTTCACAAGAGTACTCAGGTGTAACAGTAAAAGTTGAAGAAGGTCAAGTAATCGTTGAAAGATCTTCTGATAACAAAGAATATAGAGCAAAACACGGATTATACAGATCTTTAATCAATAATATGATTGTAGGTGTATCTGAAGGTTTTACAAAAGAATTAGAATTGGTAGGAGTAGGTTACAGAGCTTCTAACCAAGGTCAAAAATTAGACTTAGCCTTAGGTTTTTCACACAATATCGTTTTAGAAGTAGCTTCTGAAGTGAAATTAGAAACGATTTCTGAGAAAGGTAAAAACCCTATCGTTAAGTTAACGTCACATGACAAACAGCTTTTAGGTTTGGTTTCTGCGAAAATCAGAGGCTTCCGTAAGCCTGAGCCTTACAAAGGAAAAGGTGTTAAGTTTGTTGGTGAAGTATTAAGAAGAAAAGCAGGTAAATCAGCGTAAAAATTAGCATTATGTCATTAACAAAAACTGAAAGAAGACAAAGAATTAAATTCAGAATCAGAAAGATTGTTAGCGGTACTGCTGCTAAACCAAGATTATCTGTTTTCAGAAGTAATAAAGAAATCTATGCGCAACTCATTGATGATGTGAATGGAGTTACTTTATTGGCTGCTTCATCAAAAGATAAAGGAGTTGATCTAAAAGGTACTAACGTTGAAATCGCTGCTGCTGTTGGAAAACTAGCTGCCGAAAAAGCGTTAAAAGCCGGAATCACGGAAGTAACTTTCGACAGAGGAGGTTATTTGTACCACGGTCGTATTAAATCATTAGCTGAAGGCGCAAGAGCCGCTGGACTTAAATTCTAATATATTATGTCTAAATACAAAAATGTAGAATTAGTAAAACCTAGCGGTCTTGAATTAAAAGATCGTTTGGTAAGTGTAAATCGTGTTACCAAAGTAACCAAAGGAGGTAGAGCTTTCGGGTTTTCTGCTATTGTGGTTGTTGGTGATGAGAATGGTGTAGTTGGTCACGGATTAGGAAAATCTAAAGACGTTTCTGAAGCTATTGCAAAAGCAGTAGAAGATGCAAAGAAAAACTTAGTTAGAATTCCGTTGAGTGGTCAATCTGTACCTCATGAACAAAAAGGAAAATTTGGTGGAGCTGCTGTATACTTAATGCCTGCGTCTCACGGTACCGGAGTTATTGCTGGTGGTGCTGTTCGTGCGGTATTGGAGTCAGTTGGGGTACACGACGTATTGTCGAAATCTCAAGGTTCATCAAACCCTCATAACGTAGTTAAAGCAACTTTTGATGCTTTATTGCAAATGAGAAGTGCCGTAACTGTTGCAAAACAAAGAGGTATTTCTTTAGAGAAAGTTTTTAAAGGTTAATTCAAGGAAATTATGGCTAAATTATTAGTAAAACAAGTTAGAAGCAAAATCAACTGTCCTCTTACCCAAAAGAGAGGATTGGAAGCTTTAGGTCTTCGTAGAATGGGACAAGTTGTGGAGCATGATTCAAATCCGGCTATCCTTGGAATGATAAATAAAGTTAAACACTTAGTTTCCGTTGAGGAAGTTAAATAATAAATCATCATAGTTATGAATTTAAGTAACTTACAACCGGCTGAAGGTTCAACGCACAACCAAAATAAAAGAGTAGGTAGAGGAGAAGGTTCCGGAAAAGGTGGTACTGCTGCACGTGGTCACAAAGGAGCTAAATCTCGTTCAGGTTACTCTAAAAAGATTGGTTTTGAAGGAGGTCAAATGCCACTTCAAAGACGTGTGCCTAAGTTTGGTTTCAAGAACATCAACAGAGTAGAATATCAAGGAGTAAATCTTGATACACTTCAAGCTTTAGTAGATAACGGAATTGTTACAGATACTGTAGATTTTGCAGTATTGGTTGAAAACCGTTTGGCTACTAAATCAGAAGTAGTTAAGATTTTAGGTAGAGGAGAATTAAAATCAAAATTAAAAGTAACTGCTCACAAGTTTACTGCTACTGCAAAAGCGGCTATTGAAGCTGCCGGTGGTGAAGCTGT
>JBIIXM010000280.1:0-2875 GCA_044338435.1 Flavobacterium sp.
CTGTAAAACTTCCGGCTAGATGGTCGCGTTTTTCAGAAGGTAAATAAGTCGGATAATCACCATAGGCTGTATTGGAATATAAAATATCATCTTTATCAAACCCGGCCGGCCAAATCCCTAAACGGCGCTCAAAGTTATTCTTCACACAAATCCCGATAGTAGAAACATGCCAATATTGTTCGAAAGCATCGGTAAAAGTAGCGCCGTGTCCGGCACCTCGAGCAAAACCTCCGGGTTTATAAGAGAATGGATTATGGGATTGGTATTCAAACGGACCTAAAGGACCGGAACCTACATAAACCCCATCGGCATAACCACTGAACTCGGTTCCCGGTGCGCCGTATTGCAAATAGTATTTTCCGTTGTACTTGGTCATAAATGCACCTTCGGTAAAAGGTTGCAAAAACGTATTATCGTTGTGTTCGCCAAAGCGTTCCCAGCCATGTTCATCGTCGTTGAGAGCTAAAACCGGAATCCTCTCGCCTTCCGGCTGGAATGTTTTGCGATTGAGTTTCATGCCGTACAAAGGATACAAATTGCTTGAACCATAATATTCATAGACTTCATCGGTGTCTTTGTCCCAAAAAATTTGCGGATCCCAAGCTGCTGCTTCCGATTTATGAATGAGCTCCTTCCACTCGCCTCTTTCCGGATTGGTACTCATCCAAAGCGGGAATTCCTTGCCTTGCGTTGAACCCACAACCAATAAAGTATCGTTGACAAAAGATAACGATGGCGCGCACAATTCGTCATAGACTTTGTGTTCGGGACGTAAAAACTTTTTGGAAATAAATTGCCAATCGGACATGTCTTTGCTATGCCAGTAACCCCATTGGTTGGTGGAAAAAAGGTAATATTCTCCCTTAAAAAAAGTGATTACCGGATCAGCAGTTGCGCGGTGTTTGCCTTGCTTGACGAAATCGGGAATCGGACAATAGCCATAATCGATATTGATCGGATTGCAATATGTTTTTTGTTGGGCAATTCCATAATTTGAAATAAATAACAATAGCAGTAAAGCAATCCGATGTTTCATATAAATTGATTTAATTGATAGGTGTAAAACTGATAGCTGTTCCGCCTCCGGCAGCCAACACTAATTTCAATTTGGTTTTAGAAGTTACGGTAATGGTTTTGATTTCGTAACTGATTGGGTTTTTCTCCCAATGTGCTGTTTTGCTGTCTTGGTAAATAACCGCTTTGTATTTTTTATTTGGAGAAAGGAAATCTAATTTGATTTCGGTATTTCTGGCATTTTCATCAGTAATAGCACCTAAAAACCAATTTTCATTACCCTTCGCTTTACGAGCAATTGTAAGATAATCTCCGGGTTCTGCTTCCAAATACTTACTATCATCCCAATCGGCTGCCACGTCTTTAATAAACTGAAAAGCATCCGGATATTTTTCGTAGTTCTCCGGCAAATCGGCTGCCATTTGTAAAGGCGAATACATGGTTACATACAAGGCCAATTGTTTGGCTAAAGTGGTGTGAACTTGCTCTTTTTTATTTTTATCGTACACACTCATTTTGATTTCAAAAATACCCGGTGTATAATCCATCGGACCGCCTAACAATCGGGTAAACGGCAAAATGGTTTCGTGCATAGGCGGATTGCCCACACTCCAGGCGTTGAATTCGTTTCCGCGTGCTGCTTCAGCAGCTATGTAATTCGGATACGTTCTGTGGTAACCGGTAGGACGCGAACTTTCATGTGAGTTGACCATCATTTTGTAATCGGCAAATCTTCGGGCTACAAAGTTGAAATGATTCACCATAGTTTGCCCGTCGTGAAATTCTCCTCGTGGAATAATGCGACCTACATACCCTGATTTAGCAGCAGGATAACCATATTTCTTCATCAATTCCAGAGCGCGATCCAAATGTCTTTCGTAATTCGCCACCGAACCCGAAGTTTCATGGTGCATAATCATTTTAACACCTTTAGATTTCGCATAAGCATTAATTTCGTCCAAATCGTAATCCGGATAAGGCGTGGTAAAATCGAACACATCTTCTTTCCAATTGCCAAACCAATCTTCCCAGCCAACATTCCAACCTTCTACCAATACGCCGTCAAATCCGTGTTTGGCCGCAAAATCGATGTATCTTTTGGTATTGGCTGTAGTGGCACCGTGTTTACCGCTGGCAATTAGCTCTTTAGACTCGGTGTTTTGGGCATTCTGACTGCCGGCATAATCCCAAGTAGATTTCCCTATGTGCATTTCCCACCAAATTCCAACATACTTCATGGGTTTAATCCAAGACGTATCCTCAATTTTGGAAGGTTCATTCAGATTCAAAATCATTTTCGAGCCTACAATGTCACGGGCGTCATCACTCACCATAATGGTTCTCCAAGGCGAGACACAAGGTGTTTGCAGATAAGCTTTATCGCCTATGGCATTCGGAACCAAATGAGAGGTTAAGGCATAAGTGGTCGGATTTAAGTCCAAATGCATCACCGGATAATTCACTACCGCTGCTTCAAAAATATTGAGGTACAAATTGTCGGCAGACTTCATCATCAAAGGTGATTGCAACATAAAGTTACCGGCTATCGATTTCAACCCGATACCGTTATTCATGTCGATTTTAGCCGAATTTACCTCAGACAATAAGGTTTCGTTGTAAGCGTATTCCTGACTGTCGAAATCACCCGGAATCCAAAACGTTTTGTGGTTTCCGGCTAAATTGAATTCTGATTTTTCATCAGAGATAATGAAATAATTCAGATTTTGTTGTTTGGGAAATTCGTATCGAAAAGCCAGGCCTTCATCATAGAGTTTGAAAATGATATTCACCCTTCTTTTACTTCCGGTTTGGGATAAGGCAGCCGTAAGTTGATTGTAATGATTTACAATCTTAGATTGCT
>JBIIXM010000281.1:0-2861 GCA_044338435.1 Flavobacterium sp.
CCCATTATTTTGTCGCTCTTGATACCCTTCGGCATAAAAATAACGAGAAGAATCAGGTGTGTGAATCTCGTCAATCAAAACAATTTTGCCGTCTTTGGTTTTTCCGAATTCATATTTAGTATCTACTAAAATCAATCCTCTGGCAGCAGCGATTTCAGTGCCACGTTGGTACAAAGCTTGGGTGTAATGCTCTAATACATTATAATCTTCTTCAGAAACAATTCCTTTCGCTAAAATGGCTTCTCTTGAGATGTCTTCGTCGTGAGAACCGTTATCTGCTTTGGTAGTCGGTGTTATAATTGGAGTTGGAAACTTATCGTTTTCCTTCAAGCCTTCCGGCATGGTAACTCCACAAAGTAGTCTTTTACCACTGGCATATTCTCGTGCCGCATGACCGGACAAATAACCTCTGATGACCATTTCTACTTTAAAAGGTTCGCACAAATGACCTACCGCTACGTTTGGATCTGGTGTAGCAATTAACCAATTTGGAACGATATCGGCCGTGAGTTGCATGAACTTGGTGGCAATTTGGTTTAAAATCTGGCCTTTATAAGGAATTCCTTTGGGCATGACTACATCAAAAGCCGAAAGCCTGTCGGTAGCTATCATAACCAATAATTCATCATTGATGTTGTAGACTTCGCGGACTTTCCCGCGATAAACAGATTTTTGACCGGGAAACCGGAAATTGGTGGCAGTAATTGTGTTCATAGTGTTGTGTTGTTGTGCGTGCAAAAGTAATTTGTTTTAAAGTGATAGGCAACAGATGACCAAATTTTGTAAAAAAATTATATTATTGCAATGAAAATCAATAATAAAATCGCGAGTGATTAAAAAAATCTCATTACTCTTACTGATACTCGGAATTGGAATCATAACTATTATTAATTACCGAATTCCGTTTTTTAAACCTGCCGGTGGTCCTTGGTCCATTGGGTTTGGGTTTTCATCGACTTATCCGAAATGTCACAACTTCAAGAAAAATAAAATCTACAGTTTTGAGGAACTTAAAAAGCAAATTGGCAATACGCAATTTATAGCCGATCCGTTTTTCTTAAAAGAAAAAGATTCCTTTTACCTGTTTTTTGAACACAAAAAAATTAATGACTACCATGCGGTTATTGGATTGCTGACCTCTAAAGATGGTCAACATTATCAATACCGAGGCACAGTTTTAAAAGAGCGTTTTCATTTATCGTATCCTCAAGTATTTAAATATCAAAATGAATTTTACATGCTACCGGAAAGTCAAGGTGCTAATCATGTTTTACTGTACAAGGCCAATAAATTTCCTTTTGGATGGAAAGTTTGCGATACACTCTTGGCCAATACTCGCTTGAAAGATCCGACTATTTATCTTTCCGACACATTAAAAGTTATGGTTGGCAGCGACAAAAACTTTAAAATGCAATTGTACACAGCAGATAAATTACAAGGCGATTGGACCCTACACTCCAGACCTATTGTAATGGAAGGCTCAGAGTCGAGACCCGGCGGAAGAATATTTGCCGATAAATCCGGATTACTGTTACCTGTGCAAAGTTTTCACAAGGGCTATGGTTCAGGACTTTCTGTTTACCGACTGAAATTTAACAACAAAGCTTACACAGTGAGAAAAGAAAAACACTTACTATTACAATCACAACAAGACATTAAAGAATTCAATGCCGGTATGCATCATTTAGACATGCAGAAAATTGGAAACCAATACTACAGTGTATACGATGGAAATCAATTGGAACACAACCAAAAAATATTCAATTATAAAGCACCCATTTTATTGAATTGTTTGGACTTAAAAGATTGGTGTCGCCAAAACTTAATCTATTAAAAAAGCCCTGCTGAACAGGGCTTTTTTTTTAATAATCGTTATTTTCAATACTCTTGTAAGCATCAATTACCTTTTTCACCAATCGGTGTCTTACAATATCTTTATCATCTAAATAAATGATTCCGATGCCATCGATATCTTTCAAAACCAATAGCGCTTCCTTTAATCCGGAAATAGTACGGCGCGGTAAATCAACCTGGCCCGGATCACCGGTGATGATGAATTTGGCATTTTTTCCCATACGTGTTAAAAACATTTTCATTTGGGAATGCGTCGTATTTTGAGCTTCGTCTAATATTACAAAGGCATTATCTAAAGTTCTGCCACGCATGAAAGCCAATGGCGCAATTTGAATAATCCCTTTTAAGATGTAATCTTCTAAAGTTTGCGGCGGAATCATATCACGCAAAGCATCATATAAGGGTTGCATGTACGGATCAAGTTTCTCCTTCATATCTCCGGGTAAGAAACCTAAATTTTCTCCGGCTTCTACGGCAGGACGTGTTAAAATAATTCGCTTTACTTGTTTTTCTTTTAAAGCTTTCACCGCTAAAGCCACTCCGGTGTATGTTTTCCCTGTTCCCGCAGGTCCAACGGCAAATACCATATCATTTTTATTGACAAATTCAACCAGTTTTTGCTGGTTGGGTGTCATAGCCTTGATCAGTTTTCCGCCCAAACCGTGAACTAAAATTTTATCGTGATCCGGCATGCGTTGTTCTTCGCTTGAGTTGCTTTGAATGACTCTATCAATAACATTGGCATCAATATTATTGTAACGAGTAAAGTGCAACATCAATCGGTTAAAACGGTTTTCAAACTCATCCAATTCTTCTTTTTCTCCAAACGCTTTCAACGTAGTGCCGCGAGCCACAATTTTGAGCTTCGGATAGTATTTTTTTATGGTTTCAAGATGAGTGTCTTGAGCGCCCCAAAATTCTTTTGGAGCTATGTCGTGTAATTCTATGATACGTTCGTTCAAAAGCAGTAGTTTTAAATTAAAAAAATCGTTGGAGAATTGTTAGCT
>JBIIXM010000282.1:0-2844 GCA_044338435.1 Flavobacterium sp.
TTATCATCGGTGGCCACTTGAACATCGTAAGCTATGGCATTCGCATTCGCCGGCCAAGTTAATGTTAAAGTAGTTGGAATTCCTGTTTGCAAATGAGCAGGATAAGTTAGTGTTTGGGTTGGGAAATTTGCATTGAACAACTCCAAGTAAAAAGGAGTCGTTTTAGTAATCGAACCTGAAGTAGCTGTTACTGTCATGGCATAAAAACCCGGTGTAGCAGCGCCAGTATTGTTAATGGTTAGAATAACGTTTCCGTTGGCTGAAACAGTACCGGGAGAGAAAGTTCCTGTAGTTCCGGCAGGTTGACCTGAAAGCGCTAAAGTTACAGTTCCGTTGAATCCACCAAGGGCTGTGTATGGAATGGTATAAGAAACAGAACTTCCGGTGCAAATTTGTTTGTTTTGTTGCTCTGCTACTCCATTATAGGCTATAGCAAAATCAACCGCTGGTGCTACAATAGAAAAGTTAGCATTAGAGATATCATAAAAAATATGTTTGTACCCTTTTACCATCACACGATTGGTATTTCCAACGTTGTTTGGAACCGTGATTACTTCGGAACCATCATTAGGAACCTTGCTCGCCAATTGAATTGGATAAGTAAATCCACCATCAGTAGAAAGGAAAATATCTACATATTGGGCATTAACCCCATTGGCAGTAGTTCCAGCTACATCCCATGAAACTGTTTGGTTAGAACCAACAGCCCAACTTACAGCAGTGTTTGGAACAGAAACCAAAAACGGTCCGGCTACAGCATTAACTGTAACGGTCATGTCATCAGAATTGGTTTGCCCGGATCCGGCAAAGTTATCTCTAACGGTTAAGACAAAGTTTAAAGTTCTGGCAACAGAGCTCAAGGCTTCAACAACAATATCCGTTCCTTGTGTTGTAGATTGGTTTGCTACTACGCGAGCCAAAGTCGGGAAATAGCGTTGCGGAGAAGAAACGGGATCATAAGAACGCCAATTGGGTCCACCCGTTTTAGTTGCAGAAGCCGCACTGGCAGCGCCTGTTTGTGTAGTAGCGGTATCGTTTTGCTCCCAGCAATAGGTCAGAGCATCTCCATTACCGTCCGAAGCCGTTCCGGTTAATACAAAAGGCGTACTTTTCGGAATCGTATAATCTAGACCGGCATTAACTAACGGTGTAATATTGGATAAAGTCACTCTGGTAGGACAGGTTTTGCCAAACATATTGTCTTGAATTTGCTTGATCGAGGCGTAAACAAAGTAATCATCTGAGTTAGGCTGTACGTCACGAGCAGTGATTCCGGCATAACCCATAATGGTTGATCCTGAACCCGGTTCTACATTAACACCTGAACCTTCAACATTATGTGAAAAAGTATGGTTACCACCAAATTGATGGCCTAATTCATGGGCTACATAATCAATGTCAAAAGTATCTCCCATAGGAACGCCATTGGCCGGAGAAGTAATACCGCTTCCTTTACTGCCATCTTCACAAACACAACCGATACATCCAGCATTTCCGCCACCTCCGGTTGAACCAAACATATGACCTACATCGTAATTATCTTCGCCTATTATGTTGGTTAGTGTGGTTTGTAACTGACCATTCCAGTTCCCCATAGTGGTGTAAGGATCTGTAGAAGCATTGGTAAAAATAACCAAATTGTTATTGGCGATAATATTCATGTGAATAGACAAGTCTTTTTCAAAAACGCCATTAACACGGGTCATAGTTGCATTCATGGCTGCTAGGGCTCCGGCTACAGTTCCACCAAAAAAGGTTGTGTACTCTGCATTACAAGATAAGGCCAACCTGAATAACAACAACTCCCCTGAGCTTGACATCGGAGCTTGAACATTTTGTTGTCTTTGCAAACTGTGCGCTACTGAATTGTCAACCGTTGAACAAGTAAAAGGCAATGCTCCTTTTTCACGGCTGGATTCATAAACAGCATATACTAATCCGTTTGTAGCGTATGGTTCGATGAATTCATTTCTCTTATCGGTTCTGAAAATCATGGCTTGCATTCCGGAATCATCAATACTCAATCGGACTTGTGCTTTTTTGTCGTCAACTCCAACACCAACATAAGATCTGATGTTAGGAAATTGAGCCTGTAATTCGGGAGCAAAGTTTGAAAACTCAAACATTTGAAATCTTTCAACGCCGCCGTTTACATTAGGAATAGTCACAACGGTATTGGATTGACTTGCAGTTAAACGATTTGGAGCAGTTTGCAACGCCGACTTTAAAGTCGTGATATCAGTAGCAAAAAGTTTAAAATCTTTTGGGAAATTAGAGCGTTCCACTTGCTTTAACGGTGTCAAATTCTGCGCTGACACCTTTTCCCATGAAGTTTGTTGGGCAAAGCCTATGCTGTGCAACAACAAGAATAAAATGGTAATTTTTTTCATTACTAATTGTTAGTTTTTTGAGTTTGGTTTATTAGTTTTTTATAGACCGTAAAAATATATTATTTTTTGTAAATCAATTTATTAGATTCAAGTTTATGCAATATTATTTTTCATTGGAATCTTTTCAGGATATCCGTTACTTTGTGAAATGAAAAAAGTAATACAAAACAAAGCCTTTATAACAGCCGTAAAGCTGATTATTGTGTTGCTTTCGTTTTACTTTATATACTGCGAACTTCACAATAATGACCAATTAAATTGGAATAAATTCTTTGAATTGCTTGACCGAAAATGGAGCATTTCAGGTTTGTTGTTCTTACTTTCTTTTAGTGTTGCAAACCGCTATTTGGAAATTTTAAAATGGCAAAATTTAGTCACTTTCATTCATCCTATTACTACAGGTGAATCTGCCAAACAAGTGCTTAGTGCTTTAACGGCCGGGATTTTTACCCCT
>JBIIXM010000283.1:0-2842 GCA_044338435.1 Flavobacterium sp.
ACCGACGAAGATACTAAAGCAGCTATCCCTAATGCTAAATTGGTATTGATGGATGAGAAATTCAATAAAGTTAAAGAAACTGTTTCTGATGCTCAAGGTAAATACGAATTCACTGAAGTAGAATGTGGTAAAAAATACTATGTAAACACTTCTGTTGAAGACTACGAAACCAAAGAACCAGCTGTAATCATCGGATCAGAAACCGGAAAAACCGAATTGAACATCGAGTTGAAAACCAAGACTTGTCGTGTTAAAATTGGTGATGACTTAGCCGATTGTTTCAAAATCAATATCATTTACTTCGACTTAGACAAATGGAATATTCGTCCGGATGCCGCAGTTGACTTAGCTAAATTGTTGGATGTATTGAACCAAAACCCATCCATGAAAATCAACATACGTTCACATACTGATAGCCGTGCTTCTAACGCTTACAACAAAAAATTGTCTGAGAGAAGAGCTAAATCTACCAAAGATTGGTTGGTTAAAAACGGTATCGCTGCCGATCGTTTAACTTCTGAAGGTTTAGGAGAAACCGAATTGGTTAACAAATGTGCCGATGGCGTTCCATGTAGTGAAGAAGATCATCAGTTAAACAGAAGAAGTGAATTCATTATCACTAGTCTATAAACGATATAATATCACTTATCAAAAGCACCCTAAAAGGGTGCTTTTTTTTTATCTTTGCCTTATGAAGATTACCAAACTATTCAAAGACTTTTTTGAAAGCGAAAGAGCCGGCGGATTTGTACTAATTGCTTGTACAATACTATCGTTGTTGTTAACCAACTCCTTTTTAAGTGAACAATACCTTCACCTTTGGCATTACCAAATAGGTAACCATTCGTTTGAACATTGGATTAACGATGGCTTAATGACCATCTTCTTTTTGCTCATTGGTTTGGAATTAGAAAGAGAAGTTTATGCCGGTGAATTGTCGAACCTGAAAAATGCGCTTTTACCCATATTTGCTGCCGTTGGCGGCATGTTGGTTCCTGCCGGATTATACTTGTCCCTAAACTACGGAACGGATACGCAATCGGGAGCCGGAATTCCAATGGCGACAGATATTGCTTTTGCCTTGGGGATTCTTTCCCTTTTGGGCAACCGCGTTCCGGTGTCACTGAAGGTGTTTTTAACAGCTTTGGCTGTGATAGACGACTTAGGTGCCATATTGATTATTGCCTTGTTTTATTCTAAAGGATTGGTTTGGAGCAACCTAATTATAGCGCTCGGTATATTTGCGTTTCTTTTGGTTTTAAACCGACTCAAAGTCAGAAACCTTATTCCCTATTTAGTTTGCGGTGTGATTATGTGGTATTTTATGCTCAATTCGGGTGTACATGCTACCATAACAGGTGTATTGTTAGCTTTTGCAATTCCATTCGGCAATGGCGATGAAAAATCGACTTCCTTCATCCTACAACACTTTTTACACAAACCGGTTGCCTTTGTTATCTTACCTTTATTTGCCTTGGCCAATACCGCTATCGTATTGAATTCTGATTGGCATTACGCCTTAAGTCACCACTACACTTTGGGTATAGCCTTAGGTTTAATTGTTGGAAAACCACTAGGCATTATGCTGTTGAGTTATATAGCAGTTAAGCTCAAAATAAGCCGTTTGCCGAGCGATTTAAACTGGAAGTCTGTTCTGGGAGTTAGCTTTTTGGGTGGTATCGGGTTTACGATGTCTATCTTCATCACACTCCTAGCCTTCTCCGATGGTGAACATATCGACAACGCTAAAATCATGATTCTGGTTTCGTCATTAGTTGCTGCTGTAATTGGATTACTGTATTTAAAAACAGTTTTAAAATCGAAAAAGGCTTAATACCATTTTTTCTTTTTGAAGTAGTAAATCATTCCCAACAGCAACAAAAACATCAAGTCTAAAACCATAAAGTAGCCATATTGCCAATGCAATTCGGGCATGTTGTCGAAGTTCATTCCGTAGATGCCTACTATGAAAGTCAACGGCATAAAAAATACCGAAACAACGGTCAGCGTTTTCATCACCTGATTCATCTTTTGGTTTTGGGCAGAAAAATAAAAGTTAGATGCGCTGTCGAGCGAAGTCAAATCGTATTCAATTTGTTCTAACAACTCCAAACACTTTTGATGCAAACGCGAAAAGAAGCTGTAGTTATCGTGCTCAATCGTGTTAAACACATTATCGTCTTTAATGCTTTTGATGGAATACAACGAATCGCGCAACGGAATAATCGACCGTTTCAAAAAGTTAAAATTGTCACGGTGCTTTTCAATTTGTTCCAATATTTGTGGACTCGTACTGGTTTTAGAGAGATTGATCAGTTCCTCTACCCGATCTTCTTCATTCTCTATAGTGATGTAAAAATTCTCCATCACGGCATCGAGCAATAAGTACAATAAATAATCGGCTTTCTTATCTCTTATAATACCAGAATGTGTTCTGATGCGTTCGCGAATGTGCGTAAAAAAGTCGCTTCGCTTTTCCTGAAACGAAACCAAAATACCGTTTTTTAACAAAAAACTAATCTGCTCAACAGCAATATTGTCACTGTTTTCCACCGGTAACAACGATTTAATATTAAAGAACAACACATCGTGATATTCATCCAATTTGGTGCGTTTGGTGGTATTCAAAATATCGCCTAACATAAAATTGTCGACTTGCAAAAAATCGCCAACCGACTTAATAATATTCGTATCATTGAGGCCGTGAATGTTGAGCCAATTCACCTTATCCAACGAAATACATTTTCCCAATTGAGCGGTAGTAAACTCCTTAAACTCGGTCAAATCGTTCGTATCGTAAACAAACAATTGCATTTCCGTTTTGGTATTTTTATGAACACCG
>JBIIXM010000019.1:0-11463 GCA_044338435.1 Flavobacterium sp.
TAACCCAAAACTGGATATACTCAACATTACTTTGCTCAAAATTGGTAGAATTAATAGCTCTTGTAATACCTCCAAAGTTTTCTTGTGGCGCACTAAATCCGGATGGACTCAACGCTTCAGGGTTATAGTTATACGGTCCGCGTTCTCTTGGATAATAGGTTAAATCTAAGGTGTTGATTACGGTTTGTTGTCCGACTTGCAATTCCAAATCCGGGAACAATTCACGGTTGAAAACACGTCTGGTACTGTTTAAGGAAATACCGTCTTGCCCGATATCACCCGGCGTTTGCACGTAAATGGTCGGATCGATGGTATACCAATTTAACTTGGCTCTTTTGTATCCGTAATCCAAGCCTACTAAAGCAGAACCAAAATCGTTGTAATCTGCACCAGCTTGCCATTTAGGCACACTGGATAAACTCCATGACAATGGCGCACGCATATCAATAGTAGTCTGAGAACCTTCAAAATCATCTACATAAACCGTTGGTTCTCCTTGGAACTGATCGGCATTAGGCGTATCCGGTTTTAAGAAAGCTATTTCACCTCTAAGAGATACGTTAGAAGGAACATCAGTATCAATGTTTGGCAATTTATTGGCCAATCGGGTTAAGAAAGGTACTTCTGTTGAATAGTTTGCGTTGAATCCGAAAATAGTATTGTTTACTGATTCTTGTCCGTAGTTGGATTTTTGGGTAAATGGTCTTTCCGTCATTTTAATCAACGTTCCGCCTACCACAAACTTATCGGAGAACTTGTGCTCAACATTGAATCCCATAAATCTTCGGGTTTGTTGCCCAAAGGTGGCATTGTTCTCGACCGAAACTTGAATTGGCGTATTAGAAGCTTGTAACGACGGATCAAGAATTTGTACTCTACCGGCTTGGTAATTTACACTATAATCAAGCCCTTCTTGCAACACTCTTCCTCCGGCGGTTACTACAACTGAACCTCTTGGTACGTTGTAAGCACCAATCGGAATTCCATCACCTCCGGCTGATTTAAATCGTCCTTTTAATTGGAATTTATTTTTATCCGCGTCTTGTAAAGCCCCGGCTTGCGTGCTGGAATACATACTGCGGAAAACATATTTTTGTTGGTTGCCATTGTAGGTATTGACATCGTTATAATCTTCGGCTCCTAATTTTAGTTTGTCGAACATCAATTTCCCGAAAGGCTCAACGGTAGTGAAGATGATGCGCCCGTTTTGTTGGTCCACGGTCAGTCCCGACATAAAATCGAAGAAACCATCACCTCCGGCTTGCGGATCGTTGTTGAAATTCAATCGGTCAACATTAAAAACTTTAATCAAAGGTGTTTCCGCAACCACCATATCTGGGTCGGTTGTTGGAGGAAATGGCACTCCATTCACCGGACTGATGTAATTGATTGGTGATGGATCGGTGTATAAAATATTCAAACGAAAATCTTCTTGCTGTAATTGAAATGCGCCCGGGATTTGGTAGATGTTTTTCATCATCAAATTCCAAATTGGTTTTTGCACATTGGTCAAGTTGCTTTTCAGCATTTTCAAAATCAAACTTTGAGAGGAAACAGTAGGATTAGCAGCATCCGTGCCATCATACACGGTAGCATCAACACCGTCGGTTCCGAATTCACCAACTTGGTACACTTGGTCACCTATGGTATACTGATAAGCAACTGCCAAAACCTCGTCATTGGCCAAACGTTGTTGTAAGGAAATGTAACCCAACTGCGGATGAAAAGTATACTCGTTTGATGCCAATTTTCGGGCATTCTCCAATTTAGAATAATCGGTACCTTCGTCTACCGGCACAATATTATTGAAGCCTGCACTTGAAGTTACTATATCTCTGATATTGTTATTTAACAAACCTCCACCCGTATTAATTAAATCCGGATCGTACTTGTTGTTACCGTTATCAGATGGCGTATCAACTGTAGGATCCGGTGGTACGGTAAAGAAGTTGTTACCCACATCTGTAGGGTTCAAAGCTACGATTTGACTATCGGATAAACCGGTCAATCGGGCTTCCCCTAAATCTTGCAAAGCAATAATATTTCTTAAGTTGTTGTTGGTTTGACTTACACGATTTTGGCGGTTGGTTACCCAAACTTCGATACGCGTAATTTGCACACGACTATTGATGAACGGGTAATTCTTGAGTGCGTTGTCGTATTTATTTCTGAAGTATTGTGACAGAAAGAAATGTCTGTCGGCATCGTAATCCAAACCGAAAATTTCAAAATCCTGAATGGTTCCGCCACCTTGTGCTGTAACCGATTTGGTTTGGGATTTTTGTTCCGAAAACACTCCGGTTACGGTAGTCTTCCCAAATTGCAATTGGGCTTTTACCCCAAACAAACTTTGAGCGCCTCTGATCAAAGAATTTGTCAGTGGCATGCTCACGTTACCAACCTCGATTTTCTGAATGATATCGTCTTCCGTTGGCGTGTATTCTAACTTAATTAAGTTTTGAAAAGCAAACGTAGATTCTGTGTCATAATTTGCTGTCACACTCAAGCGAGTTCCTACTTTTCCCATCAAACTCATACTGATGCGTTGATCGAAATCGAAGGTAGTTTGCGCACGGTTTCTGGGTGAAAAAGCCGGATTATCTTGTCTGGTGTATCGCACTCCTAAATCCATTTCAACCGAACCCGTAGGCTTTACATCAATGGTATTGGAACCGAAAATACTTTCAAAGAAACCCGAATTAACGTAATAACGCGGCAATAAATCTTTTTTTGCGGCTTCACTACCTTCTTTTTTACCGTCGATGGCATCCGATTTTTTCTTGAAATAGTCGCGCATGGCTTCACGCATTACTAATTCTTCGTATTCTTTCGGCGTTAAAATAATAGGATAATTGATATTGAAGCCTTCGAAGGTACTGGTATAAATGTACCTATTGGTCGCTGGATCGTAGGTATAAGCATCCACTATACTTTTCGGATTCTTAATCTTTACCTTACCGGTATTGTAACCAGTACTGTCTTGCGGCGTGGGATTAACCTGTGAGAAAGCCGAAAATCCTGTTAAGAACAAGATTCCGAAAAGAAAATTCCTCAAAGTAAAAAAGTTTGTAAATGCGTATATTGTTTTCAAGAATTATAAATTTTTTAAGGCTTGTTTGATGATGAATTCCACTGATGCCTCAGGGTTCTCTTTGAGAATTTTGTCTACCACTTTTTCGGCATTCTTTCTGACATACCCCAATACCTCCAAGGCAGATAACGCTTCTTCTCGGTTAATATTGTGTTGGGCTACGGAAATTTCATCTAAGTCGTATATTTTTAACACTTTATCTCTCAAGTCCAAGATGACCCTTTGAGCCGTTTTGTTTCCGATTCCTTTGATGGATTGAACCGTTCCTACATCGCCGTTAGCGATAGCTTGAATGATTTGTTTCGGATCCAAAGAAGACAACATGGTTCGGGCTATTCCGGCACCTATTCCTGATACAGACAAGAGTAATTTAAAAAGTTCCCGTTCTGATTTTTCAACAAATCCGTAAAGCGAATGCGCATCTTCTTTGATTTGCAAATACGTGTACAACTTGATAAAATCTGTCTGCGGCAACAATGAAAAAGTATGCAATGAAATGTTAATATGATAGCCTACTCCATTGCAATCAATCACCACATCTGTAGGTGTTTTTTCGACTAATTTCCCTTGAATATGTGCAATCATTACCGTTTAAATCTAATCCAAATATAACAAAATTCCTGAACTGACATCATTCAACTGCAATATCTGAACATTATTACCAAACTATTTTACAGTTCCTTTCTTTCTTTTTTCTTTTTCTTGCGCATCTACAACCGCTACGGCTACCATATTAACCATTTCTTCTACACTGGCACCCAATTGAAAAATATGAACCGCTTTTTCCATTCCCAACATAATCGGACCTATCGAATCCACTTTGTAAAGCTCTTTCAATAGTTTGTAATTGATATTAGCCGCTTCTAAATTCGGGAATACCAAAGTATTGACTTTCTTTCCGGCTAACTTTGAAAAAGGGAATTTGTTAGCCAACATTTCCTGATTGAGCGCAAAATCGGTTTGGATTTCACCATCTACAATTAAATCCGGGTAGTATTTATGCAAATAGGCCACAGCTTCTCGCACTTTGGTGGCACTTTCATGGGATGAAGAACCGAAATTTGAAAAAGAAACCATCGCTATAACCGGTTCCATACCAAACATACGAACGGTTTTGGCGGTCATCAAAGCAATTTTAGCCAACTCATCTGCGGTTGGATTTGGGTTGATAGCGGTATCGGATAAAAACATTGGTCCGCGATTGGTCATCATCATATTAGTGGTGGCTATCAGGGTAATTCCCGGTGCTTTTCCTATCAATTGCATTAGCGGTTTTACGGTAGAAGGATAGCTTCTGGAATAACCGGAAACCATGGCATCGGCATCGCCTTCATTCACCATCATTGCTGCAAAATAATTGCGTTCGCGCATCCATTTTTGTGCATCCAACAACGAAATCCCTCGGCGTTGTCTCGACTTCCAATAAGTATCAGCATACTGCATTCGGCGCTCATCTTCTTCCTTTGTTTTAGGATCAAAAATCGGCACATCAGCATCAAAGCCCAATTCTTCTTTTAATTCTAAAATCAATTCTTTATTCCCCAACAAAATCGGATGAGCGATACCTTCTTCATAGGCAATTTGTGCTGCTTTCAAGACATCCAAATGATCGGCTTCAGCAAAAACCACGCGCTTCGGATCGGTTTTAGCACGGTTGGTTAACAAACGGACCATCTTGTTATCAGAACCTAAACGTTCTAACAACTCTTCCTCATATTTTTCCCAATCGGTAATCGGGTTCAAAGCCACACCCGAATTCATAGCTGCTTTGGCTACAGCCGGAGCGACATGGGTAATCAATCTCGGGTCAAATGGTTTTGGAATAATATAATCCTTACCAAAATTCAAACGGGTTTCTCCGTAGGCTATATTTACTTGTTCCGGCACCGGTTCTTTGGCCAATTCAGCCAAGGCATGAACCGCTGCCATTTTCATTTCTTCATTAATTTTAGTCGCTCTCACGTCCAGAGCACCACGGAAAATATAAGGAAAACCTAAAACGTTATTCACCTGATTAGGATGATCCGAACGTCCGGTAGCCATGATGATGTCTTTACGTGTAGCAATAGCCAAATCGTAATCGATTTCCGGAATAGGATTCGCCATAGCAAATACTATCGGATTTTTGGCCATGCCTAATAACATTTCCGGCGTTAAGATATTTCCGGCTGACAATCCCAAGAAAACATCGGCACCAACCAAAGCTTCCGCTAGGGTAATTCCGGCTTTACCATGGGTGTATCTTTCTTGCAAATCCGATAAATCGGTTCTTTCCGAAGAAAGCACACCATCTTTATCAAACATGATGATATTTTCAGGTTTTACGCCCAACAAAATGTATAAATTGGCGCAAGCCAAAGCTGCAGAACCGGCTCCTGAAACCACTATTTTTACTTCGGTAGTTTTCTTTTTAGCCAACTCTAAAGCGTTCAATAAAGCGGCTGATGAAATAATGGCCGTTCCGTGTTGGTCGTCATGCATCACCGGAATGTTGAGCTCTTCTACCAGGCGTCTTTCAATTTCAAAAGATTCCGGTGCTTTGATATCTTCAAGGTTAATTCCACCAAAAGTTGGCGCAATATTTTTAACGGTTTCGATAAAAGCATCTATGTCTTTGGTACCAACTTCAATATCGAAAACATCGATTCCGGCAAAGATTTTGAACAGCAACGCCTTGCCTTCCATAACCGGTTTTGAAGCTTCGGGACCAATATCACCTAATCCCAAAACAGCGGTTCCATTACTGATTACGGCTACTAAATTTCCTTTGGCAGTATATTTATAAACGTTGTTGACGTCTTTGGCTATTTCCAAACAAGGTTCCGCTACTCCCGGAGAATAGGCTAACGATAAATCTCTTTGGGTGGCGTATTTTTTGGTAGGTACAACTTGAATTTTACCCGGCGTAGGTTTAGCATGGTACAATAGTGCTTCTCTTCGCTTGCTATATTTATTCATTGGAGAATCTTTTATTCAGACTTACAAAGGTAGAAGTATCGGTGTAAAATGGAAATTTTTGACCATTTCTTTTTGCAGAAACTCAAAAAGCAAAAAGCCGTAGGATTATCATACGACTTTTTTATAACATAACTAACTAAATTGTGGTTGGCGTTTATTCTTGTATCAGTGCTTTGATGTTGATATTTTCCGGCAATCTGCCTACGTTTTGCAGTTTGATGGCGGCTAATTTTTGAGCTACGGTTATCGTTTCTTCCAACGAGTTCTGATGCAATTGGGCGTATAAAAATCCGGTCCAAAAAGCATCACCGGCTCCCGTAGTATCTTTAACTTCTTCGATAGGAATGGCTTTTTGGAAAAACAGCCCTTGATTGATATCAGACACTACTACTCCGTTTCTCCCTTTGGTTAAGCAAATGGTAGAAGCGCCCAAACTGTGGAAATAATCGAAAATGTATTCTTCAGATTTCACGGCGGCAAAGAGGCGATAACAATCGTCTTCGCTCAACTTCACCAACGGATCGTTAGCCAAATATTGTTTGAGTACACTTTTGGCTTCTTCCCTATCGGGCCAAATGCGTTCGGAGAAATTGATATCAATGCTCAACTGCAGCCCTAAAGCTTTGGCTTTTTGAGCGCGATTCAAAATGGTTTGTCTCGCCGGGTTTTTACTCAACGCAAAACAGGTAGTGTGAAATATTTTGGCCTGAGCAATTACATCATCAGGCAATTGATTTTCCGATATTTCGCAATCGGCTTGACGGTACGGGATAAAATCGGGCGTTTCGGTTGATTTAGAAACAAAAATCACCGAGGTCGGCACCGTTTCAGATTTTCCTATATGTTCGGTATTGACGTTGTTGGCTTTCAGTTTTCGAATCACGTAATCGCCCAATCCGTCTTGTCCGCACGACGCTACTAACACGGAATTTAAACCCAATCGGGAAGCATTCACCGCAACATTAGTAGGCGAACCGCCTAAAAAACGGTGGTAATCTTTGGTTCTGTTGATAGAAGTATTGACCTCGTGACCGATAAAGTCAATCAACACTTCTCCTATGCATATGATGTCTATGGTTTTCAACTTAAACGAGTATTTTAAAATTTTGATATAATGATTGATGGACTAAAATGGTGGCCGCAGCACTCCAAGCGCAAAACGAAACACCATTAGGTGCAGCTGTTTCGGTATTGAAATTCTCGTAAAACGAAAACTCTTGTTGAGCATTGGCTCGGTTTATTTTGTCGAGTATTGATGTGGCCTTTTTTTCCTCTCCTTTGGCCAGTAAAGCCAAACCGTAAAAACCGTTTACCATAGGCCAACTTCCGCCGTTGTGGAATTCGTAGGGGTAATTTCGGAACTCATATCGGCAATTGTTTTTGAGCAAATGCCAGTGTTCATCGCTTTCCAAAACCGGCGGCCAAAAAGCAGGCAATAAGCCAAGCGTAGTTTCAGCGGCTAAGCTTTCGGTATATTTCAACAGTTGGCTGTGAAACGTTATTGAACCAACATTTAGCAAAACCGCTAAGGAATTGGCAAACGCGTCAAATTGGGTTTTGTATCCTGAAGGCGAAAAAGAACAGGGCATATAATCGGCAAACACTACTTCTTTATAGGCTCTTTCGTGGAATTTTTCTCCGGTACTTTCGGGCAAGAAGTTAATTTCTATTTGACTTGTAATGGCTTCTATTTTTTCCTGTATTACCTCGCTTTTGGCAAAATGATTGTAGCTTCTTAAGGCCCAAACTCTTAGCAGTTGGTCGTACAGCACATAGCCGTCGGTTATATATTCGTCGGCCCAATTTCCGGAAAGCGGAACGTACACCAGGTGTTTATTATTGAACTCCCAAGCGTTTAAAAGTTCTAATCCTTTTTCAATTTCGTTATGATAGCGCACTACAAACGCCGGATCGCTTTGGTGATGTGCATATTGGCAAACGCCTATGATAAACCAAGTTACTGCATCCACTCGGCCTGCCAATCCGCCGTAGCTGACTTCTTTTTTCTCGGCTGAAACCAATACGTTAGACGGTATGGTGCCTATATCGTGTTGGTTTTGCGCCAAAGTATCCAAAGTGTTTTTGAAGGTGGCAATCAACTTTTCGTCGCCGGATGCCAAAGCGGCTAAACCACAAATTACACCATCGCGAGCCCAAACCCTTTTGTAATTAGTCGTGTTTTCGGCACTGGCTAAAAAACCTTCAGGCGTAGCTACTTCATGGAGCAAACGTATCGCTTTATCGTAAACTATTTTATTCACTTTGTACCATTTGATTTTTGTTCTTTACCGTAATAAAGAGTGTTAACAAACCGGCTATGATTAAAAATACTCCGGCTAATTTAATGACATTCATAGGGTTGTTTCCTAACCAATCATAAACAAAATACTGCATGGTTAGGATTTGAATGGCCATTGGAATGACAATGAACATATTAAAAATACCCATATATACTCCGGTTTTTTCTTTGGGAATGGAACCTGCTAACAATTGGTATGGCATCGCCATGGTAGAAGCCCAAGAAATTCCCAAACCAAAAGAGTATAAGAAAATAGTAGTAACCGGAATATTATCGCCAAAAGGATTGTGCAGGATAAAAAGCACATCGGTATTGTTTAAAAAAGGGATTAATAGCAATCCTATTCCTCCTAAGGACAGCGCTATAAAGTGTACTCCTTTGGCTCCGATTTTTAAGGCTATCGGCACCAACAAAAAGGCCACCATAAAACAGATGATATTGTAAGTTCCGTTCAAACTCCCTGTGAGTAGTTGTGCTTTGGAAAATCCTTCTGAAGCTTGGTCTGTGGTACCAAATAACGATAAGGACAATGAAGACGTAATGTATTGCCAATAACAAAACATAGCGTACCAAGTAAAGAATTTTACCGGGATGAGTTGCTTCATGGTGAGTGGCATGGTTCTGAAGGCTTCGGCGATATCATTGGCCACCGTTTTAAAAAGATTTTCTCTTTTCTTTTCCTGAATCACCAATAATTCTTCAGCCGTTGGCGGGAATTCTTTGGTGGTCATAACCGACAACAATACTGAGGCTATAGAAGCAAAAGCTCCGATAAAAAACGCCCAATAGGTATAAACCGGAATACCGTTTTCCATTTTATCGGTGATGGCCAAGAATCCCAAAGAGACCAAAATGGCCGGTGTAAAATTGGCCAATGTAATGCCGAATCCAGTAAAAAAGCTTTGCATCAAAAACCCTAAGGACATTTGCTTTTCGTTGAGTTTATCGGCAACAAAGGCGCGATAAGGCTCCATAGCCACATTATTCGCAGCATCTAAAATCCACAACAAACTGGCGGCCATAAAAAGCGTGTTGGAGTACGGCATCAACAATAAAGCGATACTGGAAATGAGTGCACCAATAAGAAAAAATGGTTTTCGGCGACCGAATTTAGGAGACCAAGTTCCATCGCTTATCGCTCCGACTATAGGCTGAACAATCAAGCCTGTAATGGGGCCGGCAAGCCATAACATGGGTAAACTTCCTTCGTCGGCACCTAAATATTTGTAAATGGCGCTCATATTGCTTTGCTGCAAACCAAAACTGAATTGGATTCCGAAAAACCCGAAGTTCATGTTCCAAATTTGCCAAAAGCTTAAGTTTGTTTTTTGGTTCATAGGTTAGTTCAATTTCTTGAGAAATTCTTCAAAAGGAATGTTGTTGGTGAAAATCACGCCTTGTTTATCAATAACGGGAATCGATAAATTGTTCGCACTGATGTTGGCTTTTTTTAGTTTGAACAACATTTCTTGCAACGCTTGCGGGTTCTTATCGATGTCGTAAAAAATAAACTCGATATTGTTTTCTTTGAGGTATTTTTTGGTGTCGGTGCAATGGTGACATTCATCGCTGCCATATACTATCATTATCTTTTTTTCAGAAGCAGGAGTCGTTTTAGATTGGTTTTGTTGTGCCGACAACTGTTGCCCTAAGCAAAGCATCAAAAACAATATTATAGCTGTTGATTTTTTCATAAGATTCCCTTTTAGCAATAATTAAAGATAACTATTCTTGGTTAAAAATAATTCCCGTACCATAAATCTATGGTACAGGAATTACTCAAACTAAACATGAAATAGGTTATTTTAGAACTTGTAAGTCAATGCCATAGAAAGTGATCTTCCAGGCAAAGGTCTAGCTCTAACGATATTAGTGGTATTGGCCGTAATGCTTCCTTCTTCTGCTTCGGTGATGGCCAAAGTGTTGAGTAAGTTATTTCCGGCTAAGTTTAATGATAAGCCTTTGGTAATGCCAAACTCTACAAATCCGTTAACGATTACGAATCCGTTCATCACTAACTCATTGCTGTCTTGAGCATACGCTTTGGTTTGTCCGATGAAGCTCAATCCGAAAACATTGTTGGCTTTTCCGAATTTGTAAGTCGGGATAAAGTTGTACATCATTTTAGGTTGTCTTCTTGGTTCGTTGCCTTCGTTAGCTCCGGAAGTAATCTCGGCTTTCGTATAAGTAAATCCACCACGTAAGTTGAAGTCGCTGTTCACGTTGTAAGACGATTCCACTTCAAGACCCATAGAACGGTAATCGTTTTCGATGATGCTGTTAGATGTCGCTTCGAAACCACCTTCTTCAGTGGTAGTAGAAGTAAAGAATGTAGCATACACATAACCTTTGCTGAATTTTCTCTTATACCCTAACTCGGCTTGTGCCAAATAATCCAAAGAGTTGATTTTGTCACCATCTAGATAATTCAAGCCAGAGAATAAGATACGGTCCGCTTTTGCAGAAGCACCTTTGCTGTAACGAGCGAAAACTGATTGGTTGGCATCAACTAAATAATTAGCCCCTAAGGAGTAAGACACATAATCGTAATCGTAATCAACAGCAGTAGTATTAGCCGTGTTGATGGCAGAAACACTGGTTTCAGGAGCTGAAATTACGTTATCGTTATTGATATCATATACGGTTTGAGAAGAACCGGCGAATGAACCGTTAACCTGACCCATATCGAAACGGATACCTCCTTCTAAAGACAATTTATCAGTAGCATCGAAAGAAACGTTGGCGTAAGGTGCCGATACATTGTATTGGGTATCATAGTTACGAGTACAACAGTTACCCCAAGCCGGAACACCGTAAGCGTATAATCCGTTGGTTGAAAGTAAATTTCCACCCGCACTAGTTACATTAATTAAGCGTGGATTGTTATCCGATACTTCTTGTAAGTAAGAATTCCACAACCAAGACATAGAGATGTTTTGAATCGATTTGAAGTAACCGGCGGTTAAACCGAATTTGTCAAATTTCTTAGTGATTCTCAAGTCGTTCATGAAGTTGTTGAAGTTGTTCAACTCTACATCAAACATGTGAATTCTTGATACTAAACCGTTAGGGTTGTTGAAAGCCGTTCCGTCGTTAGCATACGTTAAAGTTGATC
>JBIIXM010000284.1:0-2836 GCA_044338435.1 Flavobacterium sp.
AGTATTATTGTTACAGCCGGAGCACCAATAATACCTAAGCCTTTGATGGCACAATTAAAAATAGGAGGCAGGCTGGTGATTCCGTTGGGTGAAGGTGAGCAAATCATGACCATGTTGATTCGCAAAAACGAAACCCAATTTGAAAAACACGAGTTTGGAGAATTTCGTTTTGTTCCTTTATTAGAAGATAAAAATTAAAACGCCTTTTTGATTCGGTCTAAATCGCGTTTTACATCTTGTTCCTTTAAACTTTCTCGTTTGTCGTAAGTTTTCTTTCCGCGACACAATCCGATATTTAATTTAGCCAAACCTTTTTCGTTGGTAAACAATTTTAAAGGAATAATGGTCAATCCTTTAGTATCGATACTTCTTTCAAGTTTTTTTAATTCTCTTTTGTTGAGCAACAGTTTTCGTTCGCTTTTGGCTTTGTGGTTGAATTGATTCCCATAAAGGTATTCGTCAATTTGGGTATTGATGGCAAACAACTCTCCGTTGTGAAATTCGCAAAAGCCTTCCGTAATATTCGCTTTTCCCAAACGAATCGATTTGATTTCTGTACCGGTAAGTACAATACCGGCCGTGTAAGTTTCGATTATTTCGTAATCAAACTTGGCTCTTTTATTAAATATGTTTATGGTTTTCAACATAGGATGGCAAATGTATGAACAAAAGCGGAAAAGTAGGAATTAAAAAATGTGAAATTATCAATAAAAAAAATGTTTAAACTATGATTTATATCAGTTTTTAGTGGAATTGTTCCCCCTAATTTTGGGGTATAATTTTAAACTAACAATCAAAATGAAAAAATTATTATTAGTAGCAGGATTAGCTTTTTTTGGTTTAACTGCTCAAGCACAAGAAAAAAGTAAAGGATTAGAAGGCGCATGGTGGGCCACTTCTCAATTTGGTTACCAACAAACTAAAGAAGGTGATACTAAAGGGACCAATTTAACCGTTTTACCATTGGTTGGTTATTTCGTTTCTCCTTCTGTAACTGTTGGTGCCGGTGTTGGTATGGTGAATATCAAATCGGAAACAGGATCTACTACCAATAAAAACACAAGCTTGGTGGTTGTTGAACCATTAGTAAGAAAGTATTGGAATGTAGCCGGTAACTTCTATTTCTTTGGTCAATTGGCAACACCAATCATTACCGGTAAAGAGAAAGAAGACGACATTAAGGTTACTCAATTCGGAGTGGCTATGTCAGGAGGTTTTGACTACTTTGTAACTAAAAACTTTAGTGTTGAGTTTTCATACAACTTGGCTAGTTTTACATCAACTACTCTAAAACCTGATGGTGGTGACAAAACAACCATTAACAACTTCTCTGTAGCTCACGTGGCTTCAGTTGACCCGGCTTACATTAGTGCTTTGGGTGGAAGTGCTCCGAATTTAACTACACCATTGTCATTCGGATTTAAATTTGTGTTTTAATTTTATAGTTAATAGTTATAAGTTAGTCCCGATTTAATCGGAGTTTAAACCGCCTGTTCTTGTAACAGGCGGTTTTTATTTTATCTTTACCGCATGGAAAACACTCAACCCAACAATCCGTTACACGGCGTTACTTTACAGCTTATGTTAGAGCAGTTGGTAGCTTATTACGGTTTTGATACTTTGGGTGAATTAATCAAAATCAGGTGTTTTAACCATGATCCCAGTATTAAGTCGAGTTTGACTTTTTTGCGCAAAACCGAATGGGCTCGAAAGCAATTGGAAACACTATATATCAAAACGTTACCGAAACTCGGATAATACTATTACGGTTTGAAGTTTCTTTTTAATAACGAATAAATCACGGTATCCCAGAATTTTCCTTCCCACAATTCGTTTTCCAATATATGCGCTTCTTTAACAAAGCCGTTTTTCAGCAATACTTTTTCCGAAGCTGTGTTTCCCGGATCAATTACCGCTTCTATGGAGTGTAAATTCATTTGCTCAAATCCATAAGCAACAACTGCTTTTATGGCTTCTGAAATGTAGCCTTTTCCATTGTATTCAGGCAGCGACATATAGCCGATTTCCGCGCGGTGGTTTTCGGGTTGGATGCGATAATGGCCAATGATACCCATGATTTTATCTTCACCTTTAACGGTTATCCCCCAATTGATTCCTGTATTGTTTTCGATTTTTTCATCAATCATCACAATGTGCGCTAGGGCATCTTCTTTGGTTTGGGCTAGCGGACGAGGAATATATTGCATCACTTCCGGATTACTTCGCATGGCGAATACTTCTGCTACATCGTTAGGATTTAGACGACGTAATAATAGTCGTTCGGTTTCGAGGTTTTGGAAAGGATGGAAGTTGATGGTAAGCATGACAATCGTTTTTGGTAAATTTATACAATTTCTATACTAAAACTAATTTCTTTTTCCGAATTAGCTTCCAATAGCGTAATGCCTTCTTTTTCCATCAGATTTCCATTAGCGGCAATGGTGTCGGCATAACCCAACCAAGGCTCTAAGCAAACGAATGGCGCGCCGACTTTAGTCCAAAGCCCGAAATGAGGAAAATCGCAGTATTTGAAATTGAGAATAGGCACATTATTTTCCAAGAGTTGTATTTGTTTCGATGCCATACTTTTAAAGACTAAAGCATCTTTTTCAAATAATGCATAACTTAACGGTAGTAGGTTTTGCTGTAGTGGCACAATTGCTGTTTTATCCGAAATCAAGTCGTTATCTAAACTATAACTAGTTAAATTTTCTTCTTTTTCGAATCTCAAACTATAGTCGGTAAAAGCATTTTTTAACACAAAAGCCGGATGTCCGCCAATGGAAAATGGCATGGTCATTTGGTTGTTGTTTTTGATAAGATAAGACACAACCAC
>JBIIXM010000285.1:0-2804 GCA_044338435.1 Flavobacterium sp.
CTTTTACCAACATGGTGTTTTTTGGGAGAGTGTCAGAGGCATTTGGATACATGGTTCAATGGAGATTTTTGCCATTGTGATTGAATCGGCATGCGGATTCATACTCGGCGCTTCTATCCTATTCCCGAGAACTTTTTCCCGATTGAATTCGTTTAAAATTGGTTTCAAAGACAGTTTAAAAATCTTCTTAAGCACGATTCCGTTTACCATAGCGGCCGGAATGCTGGAAGGTTTTGTTACCCGATATGCATTACAAATGCCCAATTGGCTGAATGTGTTTATCATTTTAGGAACGCTTTCTTTGATTTCATTTTACTTTTTGATTTTCCCGTTCATTGTCCATAAAAAACTAAAAGCTTAACTATGTTTACCCTATTTAAAAGAAGAAATTTCGGCGACTACGTAAGCGATACTTTTGTGTTTTTCAAGCTTACCGGAAAACATTATCTCAAAAATTATTTCACTATCAACGGTGCTTTATTGTTGATTTTAGTGGCTGCTTCATACTTTTTATTCCAGGTCTATTTCGACTTTTTCCTGAAAATTGATCCGAGCGGAAACAACTTTGACTACCTTGAAAATTACCTCAATAACAATATCGGCTTAGTTGTTCTAATCGCTATAGGCCTTTTATTGTTTATGATTTTTTTGAGTATGCTGAATTATGCGGTGCCGGTCATTTACATGGATTTATACCGAGAAAAAAACGGAAACTCCTTTGGAACGAAAGAAATTTTGAGCCGATTCAAGGCTAAATTCGGGCAAATTGCCGTGTTCTTTTTAGTGACTGTTTTCTTGATTACTCCTGTTTTGATGGTGGTTTTTGCGTTGCTCTTTCTGCTTTGCTTTATCCTCATCGGAATTCCGCTTTTACTTTTTGCGATTCCTACTGCTTTCAGTTGGATTACCCTAAGTTTCTTTGAATACCTTAACACCGATAAAGGTGTTTTTCAAAGTTACGGCAGCGGTTTCAAACACTTAACCAAGCAATATTTCCCTATAGTTGGATCATCTATGATCATCTACATTATCATTCAAGTGGCCATGACTGTATTTACCATGATTCCGTATATGCTGGGATTGGTTACTGTTTTTACCGGTATCGAAGAAGGCAGTAGAGGTACGGATACCACGTCTACGGTTAGCATCATGATGACTATGGTAATGGTGTTTTCTTTGTTGATGAGTTACATACTGAATAATTTATTACTGGTTAACCAAGGATTGGTATACTACAGTCGCCAAGAATTCGACGAAAACAAAAGTGCAGATTTTTCAATTGATTTGATTGGCAGTGAATAAATTCCTTCTTCTTTTTTGGTTGCTTTTCAGCATTTCTAATTGGGCACAAGAAACTTTAACTGTGTCCGAAAAGGACTCGTTGGCTTTACTCGAAAAAAAGTGTAAAGTTGACCAAGTGCCCATGGAAAAAAGCGCCGGCATGGCTCCTGATTTCAAATCGAAATACAAGGAAAAGGAATTTCAATACGAGGTTAAACTCTCCGATAAAAGTCTGTGGGACCGATTCAAAGAATGGTTAGCGTATTGGTTCAAGAAAATATTCGGCATTTCGGATGCCAAAGTGTCTTCTGATTATGTAGAAATTACCTTGAAAGTGATCGCCGGACTGATTGTCATCTATGTCGTTTATCTCATTGTAAAAGTCATTTTAAACAAAGAAGGACAATGGGTTTTCGGAAAATCAACCACTAAAAAAATCATCCATGACGACGACATCGAGAAGAATTTGGTGCATGTTGATTTTGAAAAATTGCTCAAGCAAACCTTAAAAGAAAACAACCATCGTTTAGCCATTCGTTACTATTATTTGTGGACGCTAAAAAAATTATCAGAGCGCAACATTATTGAGTGGCACGTGGACAAAACCAACACGGATTACTTATACGAAATTCAATCGAAAGAACTGAAAGACAACTTCCAATACCTGTCGTATTTGTACAATTACATCTGGTACGGTGAGTTTGAAATGAATGAAACAACTTTCAATCAAGCCCAAAAAGCTTTTGAAAAAACGTTACAATCAATCCGATAATGAACAGAACTTTAAAAATATACATCTTCTTATTAGTCATCCTGGTTGCGGGCGTGATTTATGTTGATGCCGTTCGTCCGAAACCGGTCGATTGGTCGCCGAGCTATGTATTGAGAGATAAGATTCCGTTCGGATTGTACGTTTTCGACCAAGAAAGTAAAACCATTTTGCCGAAGCGCAATATTGAGAAAGTCAGAAAATCAGCCTACGAGTTTCTTGACGAAAACTACGATTACAGTCAGGACGTCGACAATTATAAAGTCAAAGGAACGATGCTCAGTATTTGCGATACATACATCATCGATGACGAATCCTCCAAAGAACTCTTCTACTTTGTCAGTCATGGCAATACGGCTTTTATCAGTACACAAAATCTACCGGAAATTTTCACCGATTCGCTGAATATCAAACTTGACGCGGATTTCGATTTCAAATCCCAAATCGATTGTTGGCTGGTCAATCCTAATTTAGGCACCCAAAAATACGATTTATCCAAAGGCGGAAATAATGCTTATTTTTCAAGTATCGACACCTTAACCACTACGATTTTAGGTTATCAATCGGGCAAAGACAACAAACGCGTGAATTTTATCAAAGTCCCATACAAAAAAGGTAACTTCTACATTCACCTGCAACCCAATGCCTTCACCAATTATCAGCTATTAAAAGACAACCATTACCAATACACCGAAAAAGTTTTGTCCTATTTACCACAAGGCAATGTCTATTGGTTGGTTAATCAACAAGAAGG
>JBIIXM010000020.1:0-11292 GCA_044338435.1 Flavobacterium sp.
TTTGTCTATTTGTTTCTGAATTTCGGCATCTTCAATTTGGGCAAACAAAATTTCGGCTTGACCAATTTGGTGTCCGGCTTTGGTCAAGTTCCATTGGTCGAATGCCAAATTCCAGAGGTTCAATTCGATATTCAGCATCTTGCACAACTTTTGCGAAGTAAACGGTAAAAAAGGTTCCGATAAAATGGCTAAAGCTGAAGCGATTTGCAAAGCCACATACATTTGGGTTTGCACGCGTTCCGGATTGGTTTTTACCATTTTCCAAGGTTCTTCGTCGGCTAAGTATTTGTTCCCTAAACGGGCTACATTCATCAATTCGCCTTGCGCTTCACGGAAACGGAAACGTTCCAAAGAACTTGCAATGACCGCCGGATAGGCTTTGAGTTCGGCTAAGGTTTGTTCGTCAACTTCCGTTAGTTCGTTAGGCGAAGGCACTATGCCATTGTAATATTTGTTGGTCAAAACGACTACACGGTTGATGAAATTACCGAAAACAGCCGCCAATTCGTTATTGTTTCTGGCTTGGAAATCTTTCCAAGTAAAGTCGTTGTCCTTAGTTTCCGGTGCATTAGCGGTTAATGCATAACGCAATACGTCTTGCTTTTCCGGGAAGTCGATTAAATATTCGTGCAACCAAACTGCCCAGTTTTTAGAAGTCGACAGTTTGTTGCCTTCTAAATTCAGGAATTCGTTCGCCGGAACATTATCAGGTAAAATAAAACTGCCTTCGGCTTTCAACATGGCCGGGAAAATAATGCAGTGGAATACGATATTGTCTTTCCCGATAAAGTGCACCAATTTGGTATCTTCTTTTTTCCAATAATCTTCCCAATTTTTACCTTCGCGAGCAGCCCATTCTTTGGTGGCTGAGATGTAGCCAATAGGTGCATCAAACCACACATACAATTTTTTGCCTTCAGCACCTTCAACAGGTACGTCGATTCCCCAATCTAAATCGCGGGTCACGGCACGAGGTTTTAAACCATCGTCTAACCACGATTTCACTTGTCCCAACACATTGGTTTTCCAGTCTTTTGCATGGTCTTCTAAGATCCACTTTTGCAAAAAGTCTTGGTAACGGTCTAACGGTAAAAACCAGTGTTTGGTTGCTTTGATAATCGGAGTTTCTCCGGTGATAGTAGATTTCGGATTAATCAAATCCGTAGCATTTAAAGTCGAACCGCAACGTTCACATTGGTCGCCGTAAGCTTCGGGATTTTCGCATTTCGGACAAGTTCCGGTTACAAATCGATCGGCCAAGAATTGCTCGGCTTTGGCATCGTATAATTGCTCGGTCACTTCTTCGATAAAGTCGCCGTTGTCGTATAATTTTTTAAAAAAGGCAGAAGCCGTTTCGTGGTGAATTTTAGCGGAAGTTCTGGAATAGTTGTCAAAAGAAATTCCGAAATCTTCGAACGATTTTTTGATAATGGCGTTGTATTTGTCGATGACTTCTTGCGGTGTAATGCCTTCTTTTTTGGCTTTCATGGAAATGGCCACACCGTGTTCATCGCTACCGCAAATAAAGGCAACATCTTTTCCTTGTAATCGCAAATAACGCGCATAAATATCGGATGGAACGTAAACGCCGGCCAAATGTCCGATGTGTATCGGGCCATTCGTATACGGCAATGCTGCCGTAATGGTATATCTTTTTGGATTTTCTAACATATTCAGATAAATAGAGTGCAAAAATAACTTTTTAGCCACGAAATCCCGAATTAATTTTGGGATTTGTTTACTTTTGGGATAGCCAATTTACAATCCTTTTCGATTCATGCGAATCCTTTTATTTTTTGTTTCACTAATTACTTTTTCTTCTTATTCCCAAAGCAAGATGATTACACCACTATATCTCCAAAAGGGCGACACCATTGCGATCGTTTCTACCGCCCGAAAAAATATCGACGACAACTTAAAACCTACTATCGACATGCTGGAAGGTTGGGGGTTGAAAGTTAAAATAGGCAATACTATCGGGTTGGATTATTTCCAATTGGCCGGGACCGATGACCAACGTGCAGCCGATTTTCAGGAGCAGATGGACAACCCGAACATCAAAGCCATTTGGTGCGTTCGCGGTGGTTACGGCACGGTGAAAATCATCGATAAATTGGATTTTACCCAATTCAAGCAAAACCCGAAATGGATTATCGGTTTTAGCGATGTAACGGTGTTGCACAGTCATTTGAACCGTATGGGCATCGAATCTTTGCATGCTATTATGCCGGTGAGTGTGGCTCGAGCAACGGATGAGGCCAAAAACTCGCTTTGTACCGCACTGTTTGGTGAAAAATTGCAATACACTTTAGACTGCGATGCGCTCAATCATACCGGAAAAGCCAAAGGCGAATTGGTAGGCGGGAATTTGTCGATTTTGTACAGCTTGTTAGGCTCGCCATCGGCGATTGATTGCCACGATAAAATTTTGTTTATAGAAGATTTAGACGAATATTTATACCACGTCGACCGCATGATGATGAACCTCAAGCGCAACGGCTGTTTGAGCAGTTTGAAAGGGATTATTGTGGGCGGCATGACCGAAATGAAAGACAACGAAATTCCTTGGGGCAGAAATGCATTAGAGATTATAGAAGATACCGTGAAAGGACTAAACATTCCCATCATTTACAATTTTCCGGCCGGACATATCCGAGACAATCGCGCTATGATTTTCGGGCGACAAATTACAATGGAAGTTACTACTGAAACGAGTAAAGTAGTATTTGAATAGACAACTAAGACTTCTTAGAAGGTTAGATTATTCATCAATCTAAGCAGTCTAATAATCTAACAATCTAAAAATGGCAGAACATAATGAACTCGGTAAGTTAGGCGAAGAATTGGCCGTGGATTTTCTGCAGCAAAACGGCTATACCATTTTAGAAACCAATTGGACTTTTCAAAAAGCCGAAATTGACATTATTGCACAAATCGGTAATACTTTAGCCGTGGTGGAAGTCAAAACGCGCTCTTCCATAGAATTCGGTTTGCCGCAGGATTTTGTGAAACCTAAGAAAATCCAACTACTGGTTAAAGCCGTAAATGAATACGTAACGAGTAACGATTTAGATGTTGCCATTCGCTTTGATATCATCGCCATTTACAAGGAAGAAAATAATTATAAAATCGACCATATTCCGGATGCTTTCTATCATTTTTGATAAGAATTTCTGAAAAAAAGGGTTAAAAATTGATTTTATCCTGAATTTCAATAACTTTACTCCAAAAAATCACTGCTATGAAAAGAATCCTACTATTCATCTTATTCTTGAATTGTGTCTTGCTCCCGGCACAAAACAGAATCGCGCAACAGGTGTCTGAGTTGCAAAAACGCGGCGTCGACTTTAAAGACTTTACGGTTTTACAAACCAAAACGAACCAACAACATGCACAAGTTAGCCAAGTGGTGAACGACGCAACTATAGCTACGGTTGATTTGTCTAAAGTGAATGACATTGCCCAAAACCAATACGAAGCGCTAAAACTTCAAATTCCTTACCAAGGACAAAACATCGAAGTTTTGCTGTATAAGGTGACTCTTTTTACAGAAGATTTTAGTTTAGATACCGATAAGGCGAAAAACGTGTTTTACCAAAAAGGCGCTTACTACCGCGGGATTGTAAATGGCGATGTGAATTCGGTGGCTTCTTTTAATTTCTTTAATGGTGAGTTCAACGGGATTCTTTCCGGGGAATCATGGGGAAATTTGGTAGTGGGAAAATTGCAACAACCCAACAATCAAACGGATTATATTGTTTACTCCGACGCCAAAATGAAAGTAGCCAACGATTGGGATTGTTATACCAAAGAAGAAGGTTACGAAATCAGTACCAACACGACTACTGCTCGTGAAGTTAATACAGTAAAATGTGTTACCTTTTATTTTGAAGTCGATTTTAATTTGTACACCCAAAACGGCAGTAATGTGACCACTGCTACCAATTGGATGACTTCGGTGTATAATAATGTACAAACCCTGTTTACCAATGACGGCATCACTACAGCCTTGAAGTCGGTTTTTGTTTGGACTACTGCCGATCCTTACGTGAGTATGCCATCGGGCTCAACTTCAGGAGATTATTTGGGAACTTTTGCGCAAAACAGACCGGTCTTTAATGGCGATGTTGGGATGTTAGTAGGCATAGATCCGGGCGGATTGGGCGGAGTAGCTTATCTGAATTCTATCTGCGGACAATCTAATTACGCGTATTCAGATGTCAATTTTAATTATTCAGCAGTGCCTACTTATTCTTGGACAGTACAAGTTATTGCCCACGAATTCGGTCATTCCTTAGGTTCACCACATACGCACGGTTGTGCTTGGAACGGCAATAATACAGCCATTGACGGTTGCGGTCAACAAGCCGGTTACAGCGAAGGCAGTTGCGCACAAGGCCCGATACCTTCTGCGGCTGAGAAAGGGACTATCATGAGTTATTGTCATTTAATATCCGGTGTTGGCATTAGTTTGGCCAACGGATTCGGACCACAACCTTCCGCATTAATAGCAAGTACTGTTAACGCTAAAAGCTGTTTGAGTTCCGATTGTATCAATACGTGTATCAATACCGTTGCTGAAATTCAAATTAACAATATCACCCAAACCTCTGCAGTTATCATATGGAATGATTTGGATCCAACGAGAACAACTTGGCAAATTTCTGTAACGTCCATTACAGCTGCTTCGTCTTGGCAAACGGTTACCGGAAATTCCTATACCGTGACTAACCTATTGCCTAACCGCTATTATGAAGTGCGATTGAGACCAATTTGTACCGGTATAACACCAACGTTTGAGAAGAAAATATTTGCTACTGAAGGCAACTATTGCGGTGGAATGGTGTTTACCGATTCGGGCGGAGCATCAGGACAGCATACAAATATGGAGTCATTTGTTAGAACCATGATTCCTAACCAACCGAACCAAGCGTTGATGGCAACCTTTACCAGTTTTGAATTGGAGTTGGATTACGATTATTTGTATATCTATGACGGATCGGACACTACTTATCCTGAATTTTTAGCCGGAGGTTATACCGGAACCAATTCGCCGGGCACTGTAGTTTCTACCGCAGCGGATGGTTCTTTAACTTTCCGATTCTATTCTGATCAATACGTAACTGCTCCGGGTTGGATAGCCAATATTTCTTGTATCCAATCGTTAGGTGTGGCAGGGAATGATTTTATAGATTACAGTTATTATCCGAATCCAACCAATGGCATCGTGTCTATTAAATCGAAAGATGCTATCCAAGAAGTTATGGTATACAATGTTCAAGGACAATTGTTGTGGCAACAAAAAGGCAACGAGTTGACTACGGAAGTCGATTTGTCTTCTTTCTCCAAAGGCACGTATTTCTTCAAGTTGAAGATTAACGATAGAGAAACCAATTTCAAGATTTTGAAGATGTAGGTTGAGAGTGAACCATATAAATCATACAAAAAAGGCGTTCCTATTAGTGAACGCCTTTTTATTTATAAATATAACGAATTATTGTACCATCAATTCCATAAACTCCAGTGCTCTGGATATGGATTTGACATTTTCAAATGTCAGCAATAAACGCAAACCGTTTTTGGTTTCTTTCTCTTTCATTTTACACAGGTTTCCATGCAGTTGTACAAATCGCAATACTTTTGAAAATTGTCTCGAATTGTAATAATCCGATTGTTGGTCGGAGACAAAATAGCCTATCAACTTGCCTTGTTTCATCACAATTTTTTCAATACCCATGTGCGTGGCAAACCATTTGATGCGAATGCTGTTCAACAAAGCCTTGGCTTCTTTTGGTAACGGGCCAAATCGGTCGATGAGCTTGGTTTCGAAAGCTTGCAGTTCTTCCTCGGTTTTGAGATTGCCCAATTCGTTGTACAAGTTCAAGCGTTCCGTAATATTATTGATGTACTCATCCGGGAACAACAACTCGAAATCGGTGTCGATTTGCAACTCTTTGACGTATTCTTTGGTATCGATATCGCTCTCGGATTCGTATAATTCTTTGAATTCGTTTTCTTTTAACTCTTCAATGGCTTCGTTCATGATTTTTTGGTAAGTCTCGAAACCAATTTCATTGATAAAACCGCTTTGTTCGCCGCCTAATAAATCGCCGGCACCACGAATTTCTAAATCTTTCATCGCAATGTTAAAGCCGCTGCCCAATTCGCTGAATTGTTCCAATGCTTGTATGCGTTTGCGAGCATCTTCGGTCATGGCAGAATAAGGTGGGCAAATAAAATAACAAAACGCTTTTTTATTGCTTCGGCCTACGCGACCGCGCATTTGATGCAAGTCGGATAACCCGAAGTTATTGGCGTTGTTGATGAAAATCGTATTCGCATTCGGTACATCCAAACCACTTTCAATAATGGTTGTTGCTACTAAAACATCAAAATCGCCATTCATAAAACCAAGCATCAACTCTTCTAACTTGCTGCCTTCCATCTGACCGTGACCAATGCCTACGCGTGCATCGGGAACGAGTCGCTGAATCATACCCGCAATTTCCTTGATGTTTTCAATGCGGTTGTTGATGAAAAACACTTGTCCGTTACGTTGGATTTCATACGAAATGGCATCGCGAATTAACTCTTCGTTAAAGCCAACTACTTGCGATTCGATAGGATAACGATTTGGCGGTGGCGTAGTGATTACTGATAAATCGCGTGCCGCCATCAACGAAAACTGTAAAGTTCTCGGGATAGGCGTAGCTGTTAAGGTTAAGGTATCTACGTTGGCGGCTATGGTTTTGAGCTTGTCTTTTACATTCACCCCGAACTTTTGTTCTTCATCTACAATCAACAGTCCCAAATCTTTGAATTGGACGTTTTTGTTGACCAATTGGTGCGTTCCAATGATGATGTCTAGTTTGCCTGAAGCCAAATCTTCCAAGGTTTGCGCTTTTTGTTTGGCGGTTCGGAAACGGTTGAGGTAACCTACTTTGACCGGCATGTCTTTCAAACGTTCGCTAAAAGTGCGGTAATGTTGGTACGCTAAAATGGTAGTTGGCACCAAAACGGCGACTTGTTTGCTGTTGTCAACCGCTTTAAAAGCAGCACGAATGGCCACTTCCGTTTTCCCGAAACCTACGTCACCACAAACCAAACGGTCCATCGGACGGTCTTTTTCCATATCGGCTTTTACATCTTGGGTAGCTGTAATTTGGTCCGGCGTATCTTCGTAAATAAACGAACTTTCTAATTCTTTTTGCAAATAACTATCGGTTGCAAAGGCAAATCCTTTCTCCAAGCGGCGTTTGGCATACAGCTGAATTAAGTTGAACGCAATGTGTTTGACACGCGCTTTGGTTTTTTGTTTTAAGACTTTCCAAGCGTTGGAACCGAGTTTGTATATCTTGGGCGGCGTGCCGTCTTTGCCGTTGTATTTCGAAATTTTATGGAGCGAGTGGATGCTCACATATACGATGTCGTTGTCCGCGTAAACCAGTTTGATGGCTTCTTGGGTTTTGCCTTCGACCTGAATTTTTTGCAAACCGCCAAACTTCCCGATACCGTGATCGATGTGCGTTACGTAATCGCCTACGGATAAAGAGTTCAGTTCTTTTAAGGTGATGGTTTGCTTTTTAGAATAGCCGTTTTTGATGCTGAATTTGTGGTAGCGTTCAAAAATTTGATGATCGGTATAGCAAGCCACTTGGTTTTCCTCGTCGATGAATCCTTGGTATAACGAAGCTACTACCGTATGGTATTGCTTGCGGATGTCTTCGTGATTTTCTTCGTCTATCGATTCAAAAATATCGTGGAAACGGTTGGCCTGCGCTTCATTGGCACAGTACAAATAATTGGTATAACCGTGAAAATGGTTGTCGCTTAAATTGTTCAGCAACAAATCGAATTGTTTGTTGAACGACGGTTGCGGCTGGATGTGAAACTCGAACGTTTTGGTGGTTTTAAACAAGGGTTTGTTCGATAATTCGATTAGGGAAAAATCCAATGCCTTGCGTAAAAATCCTTCTTGGTTTAGGAACAAATGTTCCGGCGAAGCGTGTTTGACGTCTTTAGAAAGTTTGTCGAAAGTCTCGATGGCTTTCCCGAAAAGTTTGTCGAGTTGCGCAGTTAGAAATTCGGTGTTTTCAATGCACAACACGGTTTTATCACTGATGTATTCCAAGAAACTTTCGCGGTTTTCTTTGATGAATTTATTTTCTAAATTCGGAATGATGGTAATCTTGTTTTGCTTTTCTACCGAGAGTTGGCTTTCCACATCGAAGGTTCGGATGCTGTCGACTTCATTCCCAAAAAACTCAATGCGATACGGATTGTCATTGGAAAAAGAAAACACGTCTAAAATTCCGCCACGAACAGAAAACTCGCCCGGTTCGGTGATAAAATCCACGCGCTTGAATTCGTATTCAAACAACACTTCGTTGATAAAATCGATGGACACATTATCGCCTACCGCTACTTTCAAAGTGTTTTTGTCGAGTTCTTTTCGCGTCACCACTTTTTCAAAAAGGGCTTCGGGATAGGTAACAATTACGGCTGGTTTTTTGCGCGAATTGATTCGGTTTAAAACTTCGGAACGCAACAAGACATTGGCGTTATCGGTTTCTTCAATTTGGTACGGTCGGCGATACGAACTTGGATAGAACAACACATCGTTGGCGCCAATCATTTGCTCCAAATCGTTCAAATAATATGCGGCTTCTTCCTTTTCGTTAAAGATAAGCAAATAAGGTTTTTCGCTGTTTTTAAACAAGGCGTTAAACACCAAAGAAAACGACGAGCCTAAAAGGCCTTTGAGCTGTATTTTGGCTAAAGGTTGTTCTAAATTTTCCGCAATTTGCTTGACTTTCGGCGAATGCAGGTAACGGTTGTGTAAAGCGGATTGACTCAAAACTTAGGGCAAAGATTTTACTTTAGGTGAATTGGGAATGGCTCTCGTGGTATCGAGCATTTGCAGCATATCACTTTCACCGTCTTCCATTTTAATCTGACTTTTACGGGTAATTTCTTCCAGCTGAAATTGTAGGGCATTCACTTCGATGTTGATACTCGGAATCAATGCTACAATTTTTTTATCCGGAATTTGTTGCAGGTTGATGTATAAGTTAACCGCATTGATTTTGGTAGTAATGGCGGCAATTCGGCTTTTTACTTCCGGAGTATTGTAAGCCATCGGGATATTGTTGTTAAGCTCCAAAGCTCTTTTAGATAAGGTTTTGGCTTTTTGTTTGAAAGCACCGATACTGCTTTTAGGCTTTTGCCCTAACTCGGTTAGAAACATACGCCATTCGGCCCAATTGCTGGTTAACGAACCGGCTGTTTGGGTCACGGTTTGCGCATTAAAACGCCATCCCTGATTGATGCTGTTGAAAATAGCTTCTTGTTTTTTGGCTTCTTTTTCTTGTTCTAAGATTCGGATTTTCGGATCTTCTTGACAGGACACGAGCGTTAGCGAACTGGCGAAGCAAACCAAAAGTAGAAATAGCATTACAAAACGCAACAAATTGATTTTCATTAACCTTATTTTTTTATATCACAAAGGTACAAAGGTAAAAGGAAACATAGTAAAGATGTAGTTAAAGCGAATGTAATTTTTTAAGACTTTTCCATTTACGAAAACGTTATATTTGTCGCAATACTCGTATGGTCTTTTCCAACGGCTAGCTTTTTGCTTAAAACACACAACATGAATACAAAAATTTTAATCATTGGTGCCTGTGGTCAGATTGGGACCGAACTTACCAAAAAACTCAGAAGTATTTACGGCGTTGATAATGTAGTGGCTTCCGATATTAGAAAGTTGAATATTGACATCGTAAACGAAGGCATTTTTGAAGTAGTCAATGCTTTAGATTACAATCAGATTGAGCATTTAATCGAGCAATACCAAATTACCGATGTGTATTTGATGGCGGCGTTACTTTCGGCTACGGCAGAAAAGAATCCGGCTTTTGCTTGGGATTTGAACATGAATTCGCTTTTCCACGTGTTGAATTTGGCCAAAGCCGGTAAAATCAAGAAGATATTCTGGCCTTCAAGTATAGCGGTTTTCGGACCTACAACACCGCGCATTAATACCCCTCAATACACTATTATGGAGCCGACCACTGTGTACGGCATCAGCAAGCAAACCGGCGAACGTTGGTGTGAATATTACCATAACATTTACGGTGTTGACGTGCGCAGTATTCGTTATCCGGGCTTGATCAGTTGGTCAACAGAACCGGGCGGCGGTACTACCGATTATGCCGTTGATATCTACCACAAAGCTTTGAAAGACAGCAAATACGAATGTTTCCTTTCAGAAGATACTGCTTTGCCGATGATGTATATGGATGATGCCATTCGCGCCACGGTTGAAATCATGCAAGCACCGGCTGATAGCATTAAAATTCGTTCGTCCTACAACTTGGCGGGTGTGAGTTTTACACCGAAAGAAATTGCTGCTGAAATTAAAAACCACATTCCGGATTTTACCATTTCTTATCAACCCGATTTCCGCCAAAAGATTGCCGACAGTTGGCCGGCTTCTATAGACGACAGTTGTGCGCAACAGGATTGGCAATGGAAGCACCAATACGATTTGGCTTCGATGACCGTTGAAATGTTAGAAAACCTAAAATAAAAAAACGCTACTCTTACGGGTAGCGTTTTTTTATTTATTTGGCACAGGATCTCAGTTCTTTTTTTCTTTCAAACTGGTGATGAGTTGGTTTTCTAGCGGCGACTTGATTTCAACTACTTTGTCAACGTTGTCATTCGGCACCGTCATAGAAAGCACATAGTGTTTGATTTTCCATTGGCCGTTACTGAAAACCAAAACACCTGAACCGCGGCAAATTTTCATTTGAGTATCTAATAATTCGTCAAACCAAACGGTTTTTTGGTCTTCGCTAACGTAAATATTGCGTTCCAAAGCTTTAAAGTTCCAAGCTTTTCCGCGGTCGAAATACGGTTTGGCGAAAGCCTGAAAAGCCTTTTTGTTCCAATTTTCCGTGGCATCGGTCCCGATAAAAATACCGTCATCGGCGATTGCCTCAAAATAATTTTGAAAGTTCGCTTCAGCGGCCGCTTTGTGCCAATTGTCTAATATGACTTCGATTTTTTTCTTGACATCGGCAGGAGTTTCGGTTTTTGAACTTTGCCCAAACGCAACCAGACTAATGAGTAATAGTAGCCCTAAACAGTATCTTTTCATGGTGTTACAATGTGGATTCGACAAGTAAATATAAGCGTTCCATTAGTTAGTAGCGATTAGTTTTTGTATTTTTATGAAAAATAATTTTGCCCCGTATGAAAAATAGAGAGTGGTTTATCGGGCTGGTC
>JBIIXM010000021.1:0-11247 GCA_044338435.1 Flavobacterium sp.
ATCGTTGTGGTATTTACCGCTCCAGAAAAACGTTTTGCCTTCTTTTACGATTTCCAAACCTGAAATGTCAATATTTCTGGCCGTTAGTAAATCTAAATATTCTTGAGGAAAATCGCCGCCAACTACCGACACGATAGCCGATTGTAAGTTGAAGTGCGATGCAGACAATCCGATAAAAGTACCGGCGCCGCCTAAAATTTTATCTGTTTTTCCGAAAGGAGTTTCAATAGCATCAAAAGCTACTGTTCCTACTATAAGTAATTTGTTCATTCTTAGGGTTTCAAATTAAAGGCGCAAAGATACAGTTTTAGTTTAAAAGTTTAAAATGGTTTCAAGCTTAAAAAAGCTTTCCTTCTTCTCGCTCATAAAAAGCATCCACCGAAAGTTTTTCCAAACCCGAAGCATAAACCGCTAATTCATCACAGCGTTCGTTTTGCGGATGGTTGTTGTGGCCTTTAATCCATTTGAAGTCGACTTGGTGTTGGCGATACACTTTTAAGAATCGCATCCACAAATCAGGATTTTTTTTGCCTTTAAATCCGGTTTTTTCCCAACCAAAAACCCATTTTTTCTCAACGGCATCAACCACATATTTGGAATCGGAAACGACCAAGACTTTCATGTTGGGATTTTTGAGTTTTTCAAGTCCTACAATCACGGCTAATAATTCCATACGATTGTTGGTAGTATGTCGAAATCCTTCATAAAACTCTTTGCGATAGGGTGTGCCAACCATTTCCATGACTACGCCGTAACCGCCGTTTCCGGGATTTCCTTTGGCAGCGCCGTCGGTGTAGATGTGGACTTGGTGTGGCATTAAGATTTTTTAGATAGGTTAGACCTTATTAGACTGTTTGGATTAATTATGCTTTTAGAAGACTTACTTTTTTCTAAGAAGTCTAAGGTAGTCTAATTATCTAACAATCTTTCTATTGTTTTCGGAAAATATAGGTGTTCCAATTCGTGTATTTTGGCAGCGATTTCCTCCGGAGTTTCGCATTTTTCAATGTTGATGGAAGTTTGGAAAATAAATTCGCCTTCGTCGTAATGTTCGTTCACGTAATGAATGGTGATACCCGTTTCTTTGTCTTTATTTTCTAAAACGGTTTTGTGTACGTTCATACCATACATGCCTTTACCACCGTATTTAGGTAATAAGGCCGGATGAACATTGATTATTTTATGAGGAAATTCAGCAATAATGTGTTCCGGGAATTTCAATAAAAATCCCGCCAATACAATTAAATCCGGTTGTATTGATTGCAGTTTTTGTAAAACCAAGTCGCTTTCCAAATCACTTTTGGTAAAAACAAAAGAGGCAACGTTGTGGTTTTTGGCTTTTTCCAATACTTTGGCTTGCGTATTATTTGAAAACACTCCGGCTACAGCAATCAGCTTACTATTTTTAAAATGCTGAATGATATTTTCAACATTAGAACCGTTTCCTGAGGCGAACAGCACAATTTTTTTCATTAGTCGGGCCTGAAATTAGAGTACAAAAAAAAGAATAATTGCGCTATTTTGAGGTATAAAAAAGTAAGATTTTGAAATTATTTTTTTACTTTCGTAGTTATATTTAGTAACAAAAAGGTTGTTATAAAATAAAGTTTTTTATTTTTGCCAACAATTTAAATTAAAAATCTAGAAATTATGTCAGACATTGCATCAAGAGTTAAAGCGATTATTGTAGACAAATTAGGCGTTGACGAAAACGAAGTTGTAACTGAAGCAAGCTTCACCAATGATTTAGGCGCTGATTCATTAGACACTGTTGAGTTGATCATGGAATTCGAAAAAGAATTTGATATTCAAATCCCGGACGATCAAGCTGAAAACATTGCTACTGTAGGTCAAGCTATTTCTTACATCGAAGAAGCTAAAAAATAATAAATAAAACACCCGTGAAGAATCTTTATTTTTCGCGGGTTTTTATTATTTTTACTGAAAAGATTAAACTTGATTGATATTCAATCTTAAAAATATTGAAATACCCCTGTCTCTTTAATGATCAATTTGAAGAAAACATGGGTATTATTTGTTTAAATACAATTGTAAAGAACACATTATGGCATTAAAGCGAGTTGTAGTAACAGGTTTAGGGGCGTTGACACCCATAGGGAATTCCATCGAAGAATATTGGGATGCTTTGGTAAATGGGAAAAGCGGTGCAGCACCCATCACCTATTATGATACCGAAAAACACAAAACAAAATTTGCCTGCGAAGTAAAAAATTTCAATATCGAGAATTACATTGATAGAAAAGAAGCTCGCAGAATGGATAAATTTGCCCAATATGCCATTGCTGCCAGCGAAGAAGCTATTAAAGACGCCGGAATTACCAAAGAGAACGTAAATAAACACCGTGTTGGGGTAATTTGGGGTGCCGGAATTGGCGGATTGGAGACTTTCCAAGAAGAGGTAATGAGTTATGCGGCCGGAGATGGAACGCCAAGATTCAACCCTTTCTTTATCCCGAAAATGATTGCCGATATTGCTCCTGCTCATATTTCCATGAGAAATGGCTTTATGGGACCTAATTACACCACGGTTTCTGCTTGTGCTTCATCGGCCAATGCTTTAATAGATGCTTTCAACTACATCCGTTTAGGAATGTGTGATGTGATCATCTCAGGTGGCTCAGAAGCTGCAGTTACCATCGCCGGTATGGGCGGATTCAACTCCATGCAAGCCTTATCTACCAGAAACGATAGTCCGGAAACTGCTTCAAGACCTTTTGATGCTACGCGTGACGGCTTTGTTTTAGGAGAAGGCGCCGGAGCTTTAGTATTGGAAGAATATGAGCACGCGAAAGCTCGTGGTGCTAAAATATATTGTGAAGTAGGCGGTGGCGGAATGTCATCAGATGCCTATCACTTAACCGCTCCGCATCCGGAAGGCATAGGGGTAATTGCCGTTATGGAAAACACCTTACGAGATGCCGGAATGACACCTGAGCAAGTAGATCACATCAATACACACGGAACATCAACACCGTTGGGTGATGTGGCCGAATTGAAAGCGATCAGTGCTGTTTTCGGTAGTCATGCTAAAAACATCAACATCAATTCGACCAAGTCTATGACCGGACACTTGCTTGGGGCAGCCGGTGCGATTGAAGCCATTGCTTCAATTTTAGCCATGAAACACGGTATTGTTCCGCCTACCATTAACCACACAGTGGTGGATGAGAATATCGATCCTTCTTTGAACTTAACATTGAACAAAGCTCAAAAAAGAGAAGTTAATGTTGCCATGAGCAATACTTTCGGTTTCGGAGGCCACAATGCTTGTGTGTTATTCAAAAAAATACAAGACTAAGTTTAGGATGAAAATTCTAAAAAATATATTCAAAAATTCCCGTTCATCATCTGAGGACGGGATTTTTTTTACTGAAATTGAAAAAGTTATCGGATTCAAACCGCAATCTATTCAGTACTATCAAAAAGCCTTTACCCATCGGTCTACCAACCGCACCGATTTAAAAGGAAACCCTATGAATTACGAGCGTTTGGAGTTTTTAGGTGATGCGATGTTGAGCGCTGTTATTGCTGCGTATCTCTACAACGAAGCGCCCGCCGGAGATGAAGGTTATCTGACCAAAATGCGCTCTAAAATTGTGAGTCGAGAACACTTGAACGAGTTGGGTAGAGATTTAAATTTGATACGATTTGTCGAAAGTAAAGTGCCGACGCAACATTTTGGCGAAAACATACACGGTAATATTTTTGAAGCCTTGGTTGGCGCTATTTTTCTGGACAAAGGCTATGATTTTTGTCAGAAGTTCATTCAAAAAAGCGTTATAGTTCCTTATGTAGACATAGCCCGATTGGAAGGCAAAGTCATCAGTTACAAAAGTCTTTTAATCGAATGGTGTCAAAAAGAGAAAAAGTCTTTTCATTACGATGTTTTTGATGATAACGGTAACGATGGGCAAAAATTCTTTGGCGTTAAATTAAGCATCGACAATAAAGTTGTTGCCAAAGCCAGAGCAACTTCTAAAAAGAAAGCAGAAGAAAAAGCGTCTCAAAGGGCTTATTTTGCATTTCAAGAAAAAATTAACAAAAAATAATGCGGATTCTTAAAAAGCTATAACGTTTTCGTTCATAAAATAACGTTAACACAAACTTTACTTGCTGAAAATCTGTCGCAGATGCACTATATTTACAACTTAAATTGCAATCTTTATGTTTGTTCACAAATTGCATATTGCAGAGTTTGACAAGATAGATTATCAGTTAATTGCTATTCATTCCCCTTTAGAAGATTATCGATTGGCTTACTTTATCAACAAGCATTTGCCTATCAATCTCAAAAAGTGCCACAACAACATACAGATCAGCAATAAAGAAGGCGAAACGCAATTTACCCGATTTATTTTTGAAGACCATCAAGACGTTGCTTGGAGTTTGATTCAAAACCAAAACGATGCGATAGTTTCGGCTCCGTCCAACAATTTTGGGTTATTTGCAGAAAGCAGCACTGAGTTTGCACCCAAAATTTACTTGATTCCGGAGTTTAAGAAGGTCGATTATTTTTTTAAAATTGAGAACGATGAGGTGTCGATAGACCTGCCGAACATCATTAACTGTCTCAAAAAAATAGACAAAATAAGCACCGTTTACACCGTAGACGTAGCCAATATAAAATCAAAGAACAATTTAATTTTTTAAGTATAATGCCAACAAAAAAGAAAACTAAAATTGTAGCCACATTAGGGCCTGCATGCAGTTCGAAAGAAGTAATTAAGAAGATGATTGATGCCGGAGTGAATGTATTTCGTATCAATTTTTCCCATGCTGATTATACCGACGTAAAAGAAAGAATAGATATCATCCGAGAATTGAATGATGAATATGGTTACACCACTGCCATTTTAGCCGATTTGCAAGGTCCTAAACTTCGCGTTGGTGTGATGAAGGAAGATGTAGTAGTGAATCCGGGCGACATCATCACGTTTCAAACCGCCGAAGATGTTCCAGGTACTAAAGAGCGTGTGTACATGAACTATTTGTCTTTCCCGCAGGATGTTAATCCGGGAGAGCGCATTTTGTTGGACGACGGAAAGTTAATTTTCGAAGCCTTGGAAACCAACGGTACGACCGAAGTGGTTTGTAAAGTTATTCAAGGCGGACCGTTAAAATCTAAAAAAGGAGTCAACCTGCCGCAAACCAAAGTATCATTACCTGCGTTGACCAAAAAAGACATTAAGGATGCGCTTTTCGCTATTGAGCAAGAAGTGGATTGGATTGCACTTTCTTTTGTGAGAACTCCCAAAGATTTAGAAGAATTACAAGATTTGATTGCCAAACATTCGGCCTATAAAATTCCGATTGTAGCCAAAATTGAAAAACCGGAAGCAGTAGAAAACATCGATAAGATTGTAGCTTTCTGCGACGGATTAATGGTCGCTCGAGGTGATCTTGGTGTAGAAATTCCGGCCCACGAAGTACCGTTGATTCAGAAAAAATTAATCCACCGCGCCAAAACCGCTCGTATTCCTGTAATTGTAGCTACGCAAATGATGGAAACGATGATTACCAGTTTAACGCCAACGCGAGCTGAGGTAAACGACGTAGCCAACTCGGTTATGGATGGAGCCGATGCCGTAATGTTGTCGGGGGAAACTTCAGTCGGAAATTATCCGGTAGAAGTGATTGAAAAAATGACACAAATTATCGAAGCCGTTGAAGATTCGCCTTTAATTGTTGTGCCGCAAAATCCACCTCACGTTAGAACCAAGCGATTTATTACCAAATCTATTTGTTATCACGCGGCGACTATGGCCAATGACATCAAAGCCAAAGCCATTTCAACCTTAACCAATAGTGGTTATACCGCGTTTCAAATTTCTGCTTGGCGTCCTAAAGCACACGTTTTAGTGTATACTTCGAACAAGCGAATTTTAACGCAGCTCAATTTACTTTGGGGAGTGAATGCTTTTTATTACGATAAATTTGTCAGCACCGATGATACCGTAGACGATATCAACCAAATGGCTAAAGACAAAGCATATGTGAAAAAAGGTGATATGATGATTAATCTTGCCGCAATGCCGGTGGCCGATAAAGGAATGGTAAATACCTTAAGGGTTTCAGAAATTGAATAAATTTAGTATTTTAGCCACAACCATCTTTAAAAAGAAATAAAATGAATTCAAACAATCCGTTTTTCAAAACCAAATCATTCACCGAAAACAATGAAACGGTGCACGAAGCCGTAGTGATTGATTACAATAACACCATGACTGTTTCAGGAACCATCAACAAGAGTTTCCTGATGCTAATTCTTTTAATCGCCAGTGCTTCCATCACTTGGATGATGACATTGAGCGGGCAAAACCCGGTAGTGTTAACCATCGGTGGTGCTATTGTTGGATTTGTGTTGGTGTTAATTGCCGTATTTAAACCGCAATATTCTACCTTTTTAGCTCCTGGTTACGCCATTTTCGAAGGATTGTTCATTGGTGGCCTTTCAGCCATTTTTGAAGTAATGTATCCCGGAATTGTAATCCAAGCGGTGAGTTGTACTTTCGTGACTTTCATGGTTTGCTTCGGTTTGTACAAATATGGAGTAGTGAAAGTTAATGACAAATTCAGATCTGTTGTTGTAGCCGCTACTTTAGCCATTGCCACTTATTATTTAATCTCGTGGTTGTTGTCGATGTTCACCAGTTTTACTCCAATTCACCACGGCAATTCTATGATCAGTATTGGTATTAGTGCGTTTGTAATTGTAATTGCAGCTTTGAATTTGTTCTTAGATTTTGACCAAATTGAAAAAGGTGCTCAAGAAAGAATGCCGAAATACATGGAATGGTACGGTGCTATGGGCTTAATGATTACCTTAGTTTGGTTGTATGTTGAATTCTTAAGATTGTTATCTAAATTGTCGAGTAGAGATTAATCCTCAACATTATAAAATTTAAAACCAGTCTCGTTCTAAAACTAGACTGGTTTTTTTATAGTTTATAACTAACGGAAAATAAAATCACTCTCGGTAAAATGAACGTTTGGCGTTCACTAATCATATAATCGGAAAAGGAATAATCGTTTTTAGCTTTGAGGTTAAGTAAGTTGTTTACAGTAAGTTCAAACCCAAACGGACTGTCCTTTTTTTGATGTCTAACCGAGGCATTGACCGTTTCAAAGAAGTTGGTTTGATTATTACTGTTGGTGTTTCTAACGCTCTGATAATCTATTTTATAGATCCAATCTTTTAGGATTGTTATTTCAAAATCTGAATTGAATTTATCTGATTCGAAATCTGATTTCGTAATTCCTGAAAATTGGCTGAATCCTTTGGTGTAACCTACACTTAACAGCGGCCATTTTTTATAAGCTGTTTTTACAGTGAAGCCAATGTCTTGGTTGTTTCTATCGTTTGTTGTAGTAATGTTGTTGAGGGTTTGAACATAATTAAACCAACTCAAATTGGTGTTCAATTTTAAATTAAATCGGTAAATTTTTTTGCTTACAGAACCGTTTAATCTGTAATTAGTTTCCGGATTATCCGTTAGCACGGGTGTGTTGAATTGGTTGATGCCGTCTAATTCGATTTGATTTCGGATGGTTCTCACTTTTTTGTTAAAACTCGCCATTGCATTCCAAATAATACCGCGGTACATATTCATTTTCGAGTAGCGCAAATTGGCCGAATGATAACGTTCGTTAGCCAGCAACGCATTTCCTCGGTAAACCGAATTATAACTTTGTAAAGTAAAGCGATTTGCTAACTGACTCACTTCGGGAAAGCCATTAACCAAACGATAAGTGAAATTCAGACTTTCGGATTTATTGAATTCAAATTCGCTGTTCCATTGCGGTTGGAAAAGGGTTTTCGACAACGAATAATTATCTGCTATTTGATTTGTTTTTAATTGGTACCAATGAAAGTACAATCCGGGTTTGTTGGTCCATTTGCCTATTTTGAATTTGTATTCCAATCCGGCATAAGTGTCGTTTAAATTATAATTGACATCGTTGCCGAAACCTGCCGTTGAAAAAGCATTGACACTACCATCGGTTAAAATTTGTTTCTCAGAAGTTTTAAAGTTGGAATAGCCGTAATTGTTACCGATAACGGAATACAAATGATTAAAGTTATTGATAATCCAATAGTGTTTGAACAAAGCATCCACACTGTTGTTTTTGATTTTTCTGATTTGTTCGATGGTATAACTGTCGTCGGTTTGCAGCGGAATTAAACCCGATAAAAACGGCTGATTGGTAAGCCAAAGATTTTGCGGCGTATTGTTTTCGTAAGCTTGGTTAACCACAAAAGTAGTGGTGTGATTGGTATTGTGGCTTTTGTGCCATTCAACGTATTGTTTTACCGAAACATTGTCGGCTTGACTCAGGGTTTCAAATGTATTCGAGTTGAGATTGGTAACCGAGTTTATCGTGTTGTGAATGTCATTCGTACTCGATTGGTATTGGGCGTTGTAATACCATTTTTCATTCTTATTGGGCGAATAGTCCAATTTGATATTTCCAATGCCTAAAACCGATTGATTACCGTTTTCTTGTGCTTTGTTTTCAAAGGTTACGGCATTGTTTTGCAGGTATTCGTTTTTAGTTTCGATTTGCGAAGCCATAAAGATTTTGGAGAAAACACCATAACCGGAAACGGAAAGTTTTGGAGAAGTGTCAAGACTAAAATTCAAGGCGCCAAATTGAGATTTATTCTGTATCACATCGGTATTGTCATTGGTAAACGAATAGAGGTTCGACAATGATTTTCGACCCGAAAGAAAACTACTCACACCGCCATCAAAACGCATTAAATCTTCAAAGGTAAAAGTACTTCTTCCGATGTTATTCATATCGCCTATAAAACTCACATTGGTTTTCGGACTGTAATAAAACAATCCGGCGTGTGCCAAATTGAATTCGTTGTTGCCAACTTCGGCTTCAACATCGCCAAAAATGAATTTCTTTTTGTCTTCTTTGAGTTTAACGTTCATCGCCAAGTCTTCGCTGTCGGACACTTGCTTCATAAAACCGACTTCGTTAAAATGGTCAATCACTTCAATTTTGTCCATCGCATCGGCAGGAATATTTTCAACCGCCAATTTACTTCCGCCTCCGAAAAACGATTTGCCTTCAACGAGCATTTTGGTCACTTTTTTGCCTTGTACGGTTACGGTACCGTTTTTATCAACTTCAACGCCGGGCAATTTTTCCAGCACCTCTTTCATTTTCCTTTCGTTGCCGTTGGCAAAGGCTTTTACGTCAAAAGTAAGTGTGTCTTTTTTTACTTCAATGGGTTTGTATTCGTGTTTGATGATAATTTCTTTGAGTTTTTGTCCGGTAGCTTTTAGTTTGAAGTTATGCGAAGTAATGGTGGAATTGGACTCGAATATCAGTACTTCTTCTGTAAAACTGATATAAGAAGCGGTTATTTCATATTTCACATTGGCTTCTAATTCTAAACGATAACGCCCTTTGTTATCGGTTATGGCAAATTTCAGTTGGGCATTTTCTTGAAGCGGTTTCGCAATGATATTGGCGCTTTCAAGCGGAATATTAAGCGTATCAGAAACTACACCGGTTAAGGTGTGAGTTTGAGCCAAAGCGAAAGTAGAAAATAGAAGGGCAAAAAAAAGTTTGAACATGAATGATTAGTCTTTCTGATTCATAAAATCATCTCTCATTTTTTGAACTTCTTCTTCTGTTTTGATGTTTTTCATATCGGGTTTTGGAATTTCAGGAGCAATTTCGGCATTGAGGGTTATTTTTCGCGCACCATAAACCACATTTCTTCTTTCAGTTTCCAAAATTAAACCCGGTAATCCGTTTAACGAAAGCGGACCAATAGCAATTGGGATTTGCGGGCAATACCATGCGGTTATGGTAAACGTAAATGTACCTTTTGGATTTACGACTATATCTTTAGCGGTGGCTTTATAACAGAGAAAGCCTTCAATGGTTTTGGTCTCTGTAGTTAATTGCCAATCGTATTTTTTTAAAGGAGATTTTAGACAGTATTTGCCGGTGATTCTATTGTCAAAAGAGGCATAAGAGCAATTTTCATTATAGTCGCAATAAACAGGGCCAATAAAGCCACTAAACGCTTTGGCAAAAGCTATGCCGTGAGCATCATCATTCATTTCTTCTTTGTCGGTAAAAAAAGAAATTTTGTTGGCATACATAAGGGTGAAGCTCAAGTGTTTTGCATTGTCCATAGCCGATTTATAGTACTCGCTTAAGCCGCTGTTTTTGTCACTAATTTTTTCTTCTTCACCTATGACTACACCATATTCAACGGTAATGTTCTTGATTTGAGCGTTTATGGTTATACTAGAAAATAGAATTATTAAAAGTTTTTTCATCATGTTAAAGTTCAATATTTTATCCTTACAGATTAATTTTGGATCTATTTTTCCATTGAAAAACACAGAAAATCGACAAAAAAAATATTAGTTGTTTTTTTAAGATTTATGATGATAATTGTACCTGATATTTTTTTCAATAAATTACGTTTTACTGCCTTGATTCGTTTAACTTTTTAAGATTTTCACTATCCATCTTTAAGAAGTCTTTTTCCGAAATATCTTTACCGTTTTTAGGGCGTTCAATTTTATTTAGGGTTTTATCGTCAAAACTTATTTTAGTGGCATAAAAGTAAATTCTCCCGTTAAAAGTTCCTTCGAGAACTAGTCCTGGTAATCCGTCTAATCCACAAGGGCCAAATGGATATGGTAAAGAAGGAGCAAACCAAACGTTTGGAGAAAAAACTAAGCTTGTTTTTCTATTATCGTCGTAAGTCTCATATCTGCAAATCGCTTTGTAACATGTATACCCATCAATAATTTTAGATTCTTTTGTTATTTCCCATGTATATTCATTAAATGGCTTTATAACATTAAAAATTTCATCAAAAGAGGTAGTTTGTTTAATTTTTTCTTTATTTATCAAGTCTTTATAATGTATTTCATTTGATAAACCTCTAGTAATTTTATATTCTATACTTTGATCATCAAGATCGATATTGTCAATTAACCTGAAGATACTTTTGCTTTTGTCGAAAAACAATTCAAATTCAAAAGACTCTTGGTATTTGATAAATCTGTCATTTAAATCGGATATGTTAGGTTTTGTTGTTTCTTCTGGTTTGGTAAGGCTAGATTTATAATTTACTTTTACAAGTTTGATTTGCGCTTCATTTTTTGGCTGAGAATATAAAAAAAGGCAAGGAATAAGGATTAAGAGTAATGTTGTTTTTTTCATAAAATAAATTTAATAGAC
>JBIIXM010000286.1:0-2791 GCA_044338435.1 Flavobacterium sp.
CAATATGCCAATGAAGGCTTGGAAAAGCTGAAAACTGTAAAACCTTTCGGCACGGACAATTCGATGGTTTTGATTACCAAAAAAGCTTTGGAATTCTACAAAAAACAAGGAGAACAATTCGCCCCGAAAGTAGTGGCTTTTATGATGTTCAACGAAAAATTTGAAGCGGCTAAAAAATCGCTCGAATCCAAATCAGACAAAGACCGAACCAAAGAGGAAATCGACAATTACAACACTATGGTAAAACAGGTGAATAAAGAAATTGACACCTACAACAAAACCAACTCGGCCAATTTTCAAGAAAAAAACACCCTAATAGACCAGTGGAATAACACAGGAGAAACCTTTATCTCCAGTCATGTTCCGGTGGGATAATTTGTAAAGACTATCATTTGCATTAATCGATTATTACCTTATTTTTGCACTCAAATTAAAACAAATTCTATCAGCAATGGGAAGAGCATTTGAATTTAGAAAAGGAAGAAAAATGAAACGTTGGGCAGCTATGGCCAAAGCGTTTACTCGTATCGGAAAAGATATCGTGATGGCGGTAAAAGAAGGTGGACCAAACCCGGAAGCTAATTCGCGTTTGAGAGCTGTTATGCAAAATGCCAAAGCGGCCAATATGCCTAAAGAAAACGTGGAACGTGCCATTAAAAAAGCAACTGATAAAGATACAGCCAACTATAAAGAAGTATTGTTTGAAGGTTATGCACCTCACGGAATCGCTGTCCTAATCGAAACGGCGACCGACAACAATAACCGTACAGTAGCCAATATTAGAAGTTACTTTAACAAATGTAACGGTACTTTGGGCACGCAAGGCTCGGTAGAATTCATGTTCGACCACACTTGTAACTTTCGTATTCCGGCTGCCGGACAAGATGTAGAAGAATTAGAATTGGAAATGATTGATTTCGGTGTAGAAGAAATTTTTGCCGATGAGGAAGACGGCATCGTGATGTATGCGCCTTTCGAAAGCTTTGGTGCTATCCAAAAAGAATTGGAAAACCGCGGTTTAGAGATTTTATCTTCCGGTTTCGACAGAATTCCGCAAATCACCAAAGAGTTGACCGAAGATCAAATAGCCGATGTTGAAAAACTATTGGAAAAAATTGAGGAAGACGACGACGTGATGAACGTTTACCACACCATGCAAGAGTAATATTAGATATCAGATATTAGATAAAAAACGCCGGGCTTTTCTTGGCGTTTTTTTTGTTTAAAGAGCAGCTCCCAAATCTTTCCTAGCACAAATCCTCCCGCTTTCCGTTCTATCTTTATACCTCACGGGTAAAACCTGTCAGGTATAAAGGATTTCTCCCGAAACATCGGGACAATCGGGGCTAAATTCACTTAAGTATTTCTTAGGAAAAAAAAGCGCCGAGATAAACTCGGCGCTTTGTATACATATTGTCTAGTAACTAATCTACTTGATAAATTCCACTTTTTGTGTTTCTTCTACATTAACACTGTCAAAGAAACCTTGCTCATTCATCCAATCATCACTAAATACTTTGCTCATATAACGAGATCCGTGATCCGGGAAAATAGCAATAACATTACTGTTTTCGTTAAATTCTCCTTCTTCAGCATATTGTCTGATCGCTTGCACAACTGCTCCGGAAGTATAACCTACAAACAAACCTTCTTTCTTGGCAATCTCACGAGTAGTGTGTGCACTTTCCTCGTCGGTCACTTTCATAAAGTGATCAATCGAATCAAAATCAGTTGCTGTAGGGATTAAATTTTTCCCTAAACCTTCAATGCGGTACGGATAAATTTCGTTGGCATCAAACTCTTTGGTTTCGTGGTATTTTTTTAATACTGAACCAAAAGCATCAACCCCTAATATTCGGATATTAGGATTTTTTTCTTTTAAGAACTTAGCTGCTCCGGAAATGGTTCCGCCCGTTCCGCTACAAGCCACTAAATGGGTGATTTTCCCGTTAGTTTGTTCCCAAATTTCAGGCCCTGTAGTTTTGTAATGTGCATCAATATTCAATTGGTTAAAATACTGATTGATATAAACCGAACCTTTGGTTTCTTCGTGTAAACGCTTGGCTACGTTGTAGTAAGAACGCTCATCATCGGCAGAAACATGAGCCGGACAAACATATACTTTAGCGCCTAAACTTCGTAACATATCTATTTTATCTTTAGACGATTTAGAACTTACGGCCAAAATACAGTTGTATCCTTTAATGATACTTACCATAGCCAAACTAAAACCGGTATTTCCGGAAGTGGTTTCGATGATGGTATCACCCGGCGTTAAAATTCCTTGTCTCTCAGCCTCTTCAATAATATATAATGCAATTCTGTCTTTAGTGGAGTGACCCGGGTTGAAAGCTTCCACTTTAGCGTAGAAGTTTCCAGGTAAAGATTCTGTGATTCTGTTGAGTTTAATCAGCGGAGTATTCCCTATTAAACTTAATACATTATCGTAAGCTTTTATATCTTCTTTCATAAAATAAATTAGTCAAGGCGTAGTTATGAAGTCATTTTAACAGACTCCCAAACGTTGCAAATTTAATAAAATATTTTAAACTATTTTTTTATTCCTTCTAAATCTAACAAAAAACTGTATTCTTTGGCGATTTCCTTGATGGCTTCAAACCTTCCCGAAGCACCGCCGTGTCCCGCGTCCATATTGGTATCCAAGTACAATTGATTGTTGTCTGTTTTCATGACTCTGAGTTTGGCCACCCATTTGGCCGGCTCCCAATATTGCACTTGTGAATCGTGTAAACCCGTAGACACATACATATGCGGATACGCCTGAGCCGTA
>JBIIXM010000022.1:0-11152 GCA_044338435.1 Flavobacterium sp.
CGGAGTGGGAATCGAACCCACACTCCTAAGAACACGAGTTTGAGTCGTGCGCGTCTACCAATTCCGCCATCCGGGCAAGAGACTTTTGGTGTTTTGTGGGTGCAAATGTAAATAATTTTTTCTCATATCCTCAAAAAAATAGACAAAAAAATGCTTTCAGAGTCGGATTTAATTTCTAAATTTGCACCGCGTTACAGCAACACACAACTAACTAACTACATCCGAGGCGTTTATGCTTACCGGCTTTTGGAACACCAAAAACCAAAAAAAGCGACAACTTCTTGGAACTAAACAACAAATTACAATGTCGCATTTAGAACCCGAAGCAAAGATATTTGCCTGTTCACAAAGCGTCCACTTAGCAGAACAAATAGCTAAAAACTATGGTGTGCCGCTGGGTAAAGTTACGTTCTCAAAATATAGTGATGGCGAGTTTCAGCCTTCGTTTGAAGAATCCATAAGAGGATTACGCGTTTTTATTGTTTGCTCTACTTTTCCGAGCGCCGACAATTTAATGGAGCTGTTGCTGATGATTGATGCCGCTAAGCGTGCTTCAGCCCGACACATTACTCCGGTAATTCCTTACTTTGGATGGGCCAGACAAGACCGTAAAGACAAACCTCGTGTGCCGATTGGCGCCAAGTTAGTGGCCAAATTATTGGAAACTGCCGGTGCTACCCGAATCATGACGATGGATTTACACGCGGATCAAATTCAAGGTTTCTTTGAAAAACCGGTAGATCATTTGTTTGCGTCGACTATCTTTTTACCGTATGTAAAGAGTTTACAGTTGAACAACCTAACGATTGCTTCTCCCGACATGGGTGGTTCTAAAAGAGCCTATGCTTATTCTAAATTCTTAGAATCGGATGTGGTGATTTGTTACAAGCAACGCAAAACGGCTAATGTAATTGACAGCATGGAGTTGATTGGGGAAGTAAAAGGGCGAAATGTAATTTTGGTGGACGATATGATTGACACCGGAGGCACCTTAGCCAAAGCAGCCGATTTGATGATAGAAAAAGGCGCCTTGAGTGTGAGAGCGATTTGTACCCACGCGATTCTTTCGGGAGAAGCGTATGAAAAAATTGAGAACTCTAAGTTATCAGAATTAATTGTCACCGATTCTATTCCGTTAAAGGCAGCATCGAACAAAATAAAAGTGGTGAGTTGTGCACCGCTCTTCGCCGAAGTAATGCACATGGTGCAACACAACAATTCCATCAGTGGAAAATTTTTAATGTAGAATTTTTATTTATTAACTATATATTTTTACAATGAAATCGATTACGATTAAAGGACAAGAAAGAGAAAGCGTGGGCAAAAAAGCAACAAAAGCCTTACGTGATGCTGGAATGGTCCCTTGCGTTATTTACGGAGGAGAACAACCAGTACATTTTGCAGCAGAAGAAAAAGCATTCAAAGGATTGGTTTACACTCCAAACGCTCACACTGTTGTAGTTGATTTGAACGGAAAAACGTCTAACGTTATTCTTCAAGACATTCAGTTTCACCCGGTAAGTGACAAAATTTTACACATTGACTTCTTCCAGTTGAACGACAGCAAAGAAATCATTATGGAAGTTCCTGTGAAAATTACAGGTACCTCACCAGGTGTATTATTAGGAGGTGACTTGCGTTTGAACCAAAGAAGATTAAAAGTGAAAGCTTTACCTAAAAATCTTCCTGATTTTGTGGAGGCTAACATCTCTGAATTGCAAATGGGGAACAAATTGTACGTTACTAAATTAGTGACTAACAACTTCAAATTGATGCACCCGGACAACACTGTGGTTTGTCAAGTGAAGATTTCACGTGCCGCTATGAAAGCCGCTCAAGAAGCAGCAAAAGCAGCCAAAGCTCCGGCAAAAGGAAAGAAAAAATAATTCATTTCCAAGTTATATTAAAAGCCTCGTTGAAAAACGGGGCTTTTTTTTATTTAGAAGCGCCCCAAGCGACAGCGAATTGGCGAAGCGAATGGCTTCTTCCGTATTCCCGCTTTTCGCGCTACAAGCCTTGCCTGCCGGCAGGAAGGGTAGCCACTTCAATCGGGGCTAGATAATAAGCAAAAGGCACTTTATAAACATTGTGCAATAAAAAATTTGAAGTCTAATTGTATTAGCACGTTTATTTTCTTTGCCACTCACTACACAGATTTAACGGATTAATCTGTGCTAATCCTTGAAATCCTAAAAATCTGTGGCTGAAATTTTTTCCTCTTATCCTAATAATTAGTTTAATTTTGCCCCATGAAATGGTTGACACAACTCTTTAGCGGTGAACCGAAAGAGCAAAATACAAATATGAAGAAATACCTTATCGTTGGTTTAGGAAATATTGGGGCCGAATATGTAAACACCCGTCACAACATTGGCTTTAAAGTGGTAGACTTTGTAGCCCAACAGCAAGGCTTATCGTTTGAGACCGCCAAATTGGGTGCCATAGCCGAATACAGCGTAAAAGGCAGAAAACTGATATTACTCAAACCCAACACCTACATGAATCTCAGCGGAAAAGCAGTACACTATTGGATGGAAAAAGAAAACATTCCCAAGGAAAACGTATTGGTCATTACCGACGATTTGAACCTGCCTTTCGGTACTATCCGCATCAAAGGCAAAGGTAGTGATGGCGGTCATAACGGCTTAAAAAACATCCAATTGCTACTCAATACTACAGAATATCCGCGCTTTCGCTTTGGCATCAGCGACCAATTTAAAAAAGGCCAACAAGTAGATTATGTGTTGGGCGAATGGGACGAAGAGGAAAAAACCAAGTTACCCGAACGCTATGAAGTAGCGAAGCAAATCATCGAATCGTTTGCTTTGGCCGGTTTAAACAATACCATGAACAGTTTTAACGGAAAATAAAAAAGGGAACCAAAATGGTTCCCTTTCTTTTATAAGTTTAGCGTAGGTTATTCTACAGCAATTCTTTTAACGATTTTGTTGACACCATCGGAAACAGAAACCAAATAGATTCCGGTTTGCGTGTTGCTCAACTGGATATTTTCATTGAAAGCACCTTCACTGTTATAGCTGTTTTCAAATATCTTTCTGCCTCTCATATCAAATACTGTTACCTCAATATCTGAAGTAGCTGCCTTTGAAAACTGCAAGGTAAAGTTTCCGTTGTTCGGGTTCGGGAAGATACTGAAATCTGTTAAGGTGTTTTCAGGTGTATTCAACGTAGCCGTTAATGCACAAATTTCGATCGACCAGTTTCCTAAAGAACCCGTATCTCCATTATAATTGTCATTCGCTAATAATGTCCAGGTACCGTTCATTGGTTTACCGTTGAAAGCTGATAAAGCAGCAGCCGGAGCAAAAGTTCCGGTTAAGTTAGCCGCACAAACAATAGCCGGAGAAGCATCATTAAACAACACATTGAAACCGGTGGTAACTTGGTTACAGTTTCTGTTTAACAAAGGCACTTGCGTTCCGTCAGGATGATTCATGGCTACAATCAAATCCCAGAAATAAGTATGAGTTCCTGCTAAAGTAACATTAACATCAGAAATGGTTCCTGTAGCCGGTACATTGATAGTTTTTTGTACGGTTGCTCCAGCAACATTAGCGCCTGTTCCATCAGGAATTGTCAAAGTATTATTATTGGTATAAGTGTTACAGGTAGAAGTAATAGTATATCCTAAAGCAATGTTTTTAGACACTGCATAGAAAATATTCCCTACCGCTTCAATCATAATTCTACAGTTTGGCGCTGGTGTAGTAGGCAATGTAATTGCTTGAGTACCGTCGTTTGGTGTGTTTGAAACTAATGTTGTAAAAGTGGCGCCACCATCGGTAGAAAATAAAATATTTACGTTGTTGGTATTGATCCCGTTACCGGTAGTCCCGGCCACATTCCAGGTAACTGTTTGTGTGGATCCCGGATTCCAAGAAACGTTTGCAACATTAGGACTGGTTATCGCAAAAGCACCGCCACCATTAACAACAGTAACAGTAATAACTCCGGTATTGGTTTGTCCGCCACCCAACACATTGTCTCTCACGGTTAGAGAAAAGTTCAAAGTTCTGGCCACCGATGATACCGTTTCCCATGTATTCACCAACTGATCGTTCAACACATTTTGGAAAGGAGGCATAAAACGTACCGGTGAAGCACTTGGCACTCTTGATCTCCAGTTAGGACCGTTTGTTTTGGTAGGTGATGGGAAAGTTGATGTTCCGCCCACTGTAGTGGCGTCATCGTTTTGTTCCCAGCAATAGGTTAAATTTTGACCTGCTGTATCCGATCCTGTTCCGGTTAATTTGAAAGCAGTACTTATCGGAATGGTATAATTTGCTCCTGCTGATACGGTTGGTCTAGGATTAGTAGTAGTTATGTTAGTTGATATCGGACATGTCTTACCACTTAAGTTGGTTTGAATCTGCAATATACTTCTGTAAGTAAAATAATCGTCAGAGTTGCCTTGCATATCCGTACCACCACCACCAATTCCGGCATAAGCCATGATGGTTGATCCACTACCTGGCTCCACATTTACCGCATTGTTTTCTCCGGTATGGGTGAAAGTATGGTTGGCTCCCATTTGGTGACCCATTTCGTGAGAAACGTAATCAATATCAAAAGTATCTCCCATTGGCACTCCGTCAGCAGGAGAAGTAATTCCACTTCCTTTTTGATTGTTCACACATACACAACCAATACAACCGGCACTTCCTCCACCACCTGTGGCACCAAACAAATGTCCGATGTCGTAGTTGCCTTCACCAATAACTGCTGTTAAATTAGCTTGTAATTCCGCATTCCAGTTATTCATTCCGGAAGCCGGTGAGTAAGGATCGGTATTCGCATTAGTATAAACTACCAAGTTATTGTTGGCGATAATAATTAATTTCACTGCTAAATCTCTCTCGAAAACACCATTACAACGGGTCATAGTAGCATTCATAGCCGCTAAAGCTCCGGCAGCACCTCCGTGATAAGTTCCGTATTCACCGGTACAAGACAAAGCCAAACGCATGGTTCTGTACACTTGGTCATTAGATTGTACTTGGTTGTTAATGCCTTGACGTAATCCGTTAGCCATCGCTACATCTTCGGTAGCACAAATAAACGGTAAAGACGATTTAGTTCTGGTTTTTGAGTCGAATACTACATAAACCGAACGGTCTTTGGTGAAAGGCTCGATAAACTCAGATCCATTGTCGGCTCTGAAAACCATAGTTTGAATTCCTTGCGGAGAGAAACTTAAGTTCAATAATGCTGTTGGATCAGTAACTCCTTTTCCAACATAAGCTCTGATTTCAGGAAACTGCGCTTGTAATTCAGGTGCAAAGTTTGACGATTCCCAAATTAAGAAAGACTCCAACTTCCCTTGAGAGTTTGGTAATTGAATTTCAACACCGGCTTGTCCTGAAGCTCTCTCAGCTACATTGGCTAATGTTTGTTTAAATTGTTCCGCATTGAATTGCAACAATTTCTGATTGGCAGAATAATTAGTTTCTCTGATTTTTTCTGCGGTAATTACTTTATCACTGCTCAATACTTGCCACGGACTGTTTCTTTGAGCGGAAACCCCTGACATTGAAGCGATAAAAATTACTAAAAGTAAAATTCTTTTCATTGTGGTTTGGTTAAATAAAACGTTGCCAAATATAGTTATCTTTCAACAATTTACAAAGATCAATGATGATTTTGCGTTTTTTTTCATTCATTTTTAACAAACTCATCATAAATTGAATTATTGATTGTAATTCTTCTTTTACAGCTATTATCTACGAGAAAATTACCATAATTGGTTTGTAACACTTATTTTTGCGCCAATATCATTTGTTTATCATTGAAAATAGTTCACTCCATACCTTCTTTTGTTGCCGAAAAACCGACTATAGTGACCATCGGTACGTTTGACGGTGTGCATTTGGGTCACCAAAAAATAATTGCCCAAATTACAGCTGCAGCCAGAGACAAGGATTGTGACAGCTTAGTACTGACCTTTTTCCCGCATCCCAGAATGGTTTTACAAGAAGGTACTGAAATGAAACAACTGAATACCATCGAGGAAAAGACTGCGCTTTTAGAGCAGTTGGGTGTTGATCATTTGGTCATTCATCCTTTCGACAAAGCCTTTTCCCGAATGACGGCAGAGAAATTTGTTAAAGAGGTTTTGGTGGATACTTTCCGATTGAAAAAAATCATCATAGGGTATGACCATCGCTTTGGCAGAAACCGAACCGCCGATATCAACGACCTGATTACTTATGGTGAAACTTACGGATTTGAAGTGGCTCAAATTTCGGCCGAAGAACTCAACGATGTCTCTATCAGCTCTACTAAAATTAGAACAGCACTAAACGAAGGCAATATAGAATTGGCCAACAATTACCTCGGTTATCCTTATGCCATTTCCGGTGAAGTGGTGAAAGGCCAACAATTAGGAAGGACTATAAGCTACCCAACTGCTAATATTTCGGTACGAGAAGACTACAAACTCATTCCTCAAAATGGCGTTTATGTAGTACAAAGCACTATTCAGAAGAAAACTGTATTCGGAATGATGAACATTGGCAACCGACCAACCGTTGATGGCACTTCGCAAACCATAGAAGTTCATTTCTTGGATTTCGATCAAGACCTTTACAACCAAAACATAAGTGTATCTCTTTTAAAACGGTTGAGAAGAGAACAAAAATTCCCTTCGCTTGACGCTTTAAAAACCCAATTACATCACGATAAAAGAGACACAGCAACTTTTGTCGCTTCGTTGCGTTAAACGCTATTCTCTGATTTACCTTCGAAAACACCCTCAAAGGCTAACACAGTACAAACTGTAGTTTGTTCCTTCTTTTCGCTATTCCATTTGTTGGTAGCAAAATTGTAACTTACATACAAATTGCCTACTTTTGGAGCAATATAAATTAGCACCTATGAGTATTACAAAACACAATTGGACTAAAGAAGAAATTATAGCTATATACAATAAGCCTTTGATGGACTTGTTATATGAAGCTGCCACCATACACAGAACCCATCACGATCCAAACGTGGTACAAGTATCCACTTTGCTTTCTATTAAAACCGGTGGTTGCCCGGAAGATTGTGGGTATTGCCCTCAAGCCGCGCGTTACCACACCAATATTGAAGGCAACGATTTGATGACCGTAAACCAAGTTAAAGCACAAGCCCTCAGAGCCAAATCCAACGGTTCTTCCCGTGTTTGTATGGGTGCCGCTTGGCGTAATGTGAAAGACGGAGAAGAATTTGATCAGGTTTTGGAGATGGTAAGAACCATTAATAAACTCGACATGGAAGTGTGTTGTACTTTAGGAATGCTAACCGAAAACCAAGCCAAACGTTTGGCCGAAGCCGGATTGTATGCCTACAACCACAACTTAGACACTTCGGAAGAATACTATAAAGAAGTGATTTCCACTCGTGGTTTTGAGGACCGTTTGCAAACCATTGAAAATGTTCGTAAAACCAATGTTACGGTTTGCAGTGGCGGTATCATCGGAATGGGGGAAAGTATTGAAGACCGCGCCGGAATGTTGGTGGCTTTATCTACCCTAAATCCACAGCCGGAATCAGTGCCAATTAATGCCTTAGTGGCCGTTGAAGGTACACCAATGGAAGATGAAAAACCGGTTGAAATTTGGGAAATGATTCGCATGGTAGCCACCACCCGTATCGTGATGCCGGAAACCCAAGTGCGTTTGTCTGCCGGAAGAACAGAAATGTCTCGTGAAGGGCAAGCCATGTGCTTCTTTGCCGGAGCCAACTCAATCTTTGCCGGAGATAAATTATTGACAACCCCAAATCCTGATGTGAATGAAGACATGAAAATGTTTGAGATGTTAGGATTGCAACCGCAAAAACCGTTCATCAAAATCATGCAACCTAAAACGGTGGAAGCCGAAGATTCTGAGTACAAACCGTTGGGAGAAAAACCAAAATGGTCTCGTCCGGGGCACGTTATCGAACGCAACTTAGAAGCCTCAACCAAAGGAAAATAAGTTAACATAATCCTAAAGATTTATATTTTATAAACCTTTTTTTAAATTTGCTCTCGGTATTTCTTACCGGGAGTTTTTTTTATCTTTTACTTGAACAGTCTATGTCTTTAAAACTTTCAGAAATTGAACGCGTAAAAACGATATCCAAAGCGGACTTTTACAACTTGTATGTAAAAAAACAAAAGCCTGTAGTAGTTGAACAACTCACAGCAGATTGGCCGGCCTATGAAAAATGGAACTTGGCCTACATCAAGGAAGTCGCCGGAGACAAAACAGTGCCTTTATATGATGACCGTCCGGTTTCTCACAAAGACGGGTTCAACGAAGCACATGCCCAAATGAAGATGAGCGATTACATCGACTTATTAAATGCTAAACCTACCAATTACCGTATTTTTTTATACAATTTGATGAAAGAGGTGCCGGTGTTAAAAAACGATTTCAAATGGCCGGATCTCGGATTAAAATTGGTTAAACAATTGCCGATGCTGTTCTTTGGTGGCGAAAACTCTAAGGTTTTTATGCACTACGACATTGACTACTCCAACATTTTACACTTCCATTTTCACGGCAAAAAAAGATGTGTCCTTTTTGCTCCCGACCAAACACCTTATTTATACAAAGTGCCGCATGCCTTAATATCGAGAGAGGATATTGATTTTGATGCGCCCGATTTTAACCAATGGCCGGCGCTGGAAAAAGCACAGGGTTTGGTAACCGAGTTACAACACGGGGAAATGTTATACATGCCCGAAGGCTACTGGCATTATATGAAATATGTAACTCCGGGATTTTCGATGAGTTTAAGGGCTTTCCCAAGACGATTGGGCAACTTGTCTAAAGCCGCTTACAACGTATTCATCATGCGTCATTTTGACAATTTAATGCGCCGATGGAAAGGACAAAAATGGATTGATTACAAAAACGAACAAGCTATCATTAACACCCATAAAAATATAAAAAAAGCGGCCTAAAGCCACTTTGTTATTGTACTACAACCTTTCTGGTTTCGGTAACGCCGTTTTCAAAAGCCACCTTAACAATTAAGGCTTGTTGGCTGCGAATAGGTGCTGTTTGATAAGTGGTGCGGTAGATGTCTTTAGCAGAGAGCAGACTTCTGCCTAACAAATCATACACAGTAACCGAAACGATATTCTCGCGGTTGCTAAATAAACTTATTTGATGATTTTGTACGCTTACCACCCAATCAACATCTTCAGTAAAGTCAGTATTACCCAATGTTTGGTTGGTAAAACGCAACACAAAACGGCTATTAAAAGTTCCGGTAGCCGTAGTAAAAGTATACGGTGTCGTTTTTAAATTATGAATGACATTAAGCTGTTTGTCTTCTAAATAAATGCCTGATAATCCGGTAAACAAACCGTCAAAGTTTTCCAAACTGATGCTAAACTGTCCGGCCAATGTAGAGGAATATCCTAACGGAATACTATCATTTTCATCAAACGGCAAAGCCCTTCCTTGTATGGCCAACAATTGATTTTGACAAAGAGAATAGAAGTTGATAACGTTTCCGGCATTCAAGGTAGTTCCATCAAAATCACGGTCTAAATCGTTAGTGGCATTTTGAACATATCCTACTAACGTTTGCTTGAATGCACCTTGCGTATTGCTTAAGTTGAGCCAAATTCGATTGCGTTCCAAACCACTTTCAGAAGTGGTAACCGATTGGTTTCGGAAAAATTCTGCATTGTTTCCGGCCACTCTCATCGTATTGTTAAAAGTAGCATTTCCATTGGCTAAGCCTTGCACAAAGAAGCCTTGTCCGGAAGCAATTTTCCCGTTAGGAATGGTATTATTTACCCCTAAATTAACCGCAGCTGTTCCTACACCGCCAAGGGCATTATATACAGCGTAATCATTTATTGTGTAAACATTATTAGCCAATGGTGTATTGTGCGTCCATAAATAAATGGTTCCGCTGATTAAACCAATGTTAGAAGAAAAGCCTAAAAAGGTATCCGCATCAATGGCAGAGGCATAAGGGTTTCCAATCAAATTCCAAGTACTGGTTCCTATAGCAATTGGGGTTTGGATAAATCCGTTATTGTTGCTACCGGCAAACTGGGCATTATACACGGTTGGTGTAGCCGTAAATGATTCCGGAGAACGAACGATATAACCTTTCCCGGGAGCCATAACAGTTGATCCCAGAGTAAATTGCCAATTGCCAATGGTTGGATTAAATGCATAATAACGATCCGGTGAAGTTTGCGGTGACAAATTGGTCAAAGTTTGTCCGCCAACCGGTGAAGACCAATACGTATAATCGTAAAGTTTCATTGGCGCTGTTGTTCTTTTTACAATAAGATTCCCCGAATTTACCGCAAAGTCATTTCGCTGCACCAAACTACCGGTATTTTCAACTACAATGGTTCCGCTACTTTGCAAATCACTTTCAATTATAGCATAAGTAGCCGGATTAATCGTTAAGGTTTTACCGGTGTTAATTTGACATTTACACCCTAACAAGTTCCCTTGCGTTCCGGTGCTGTAATCAGCATCTAATATGGCTTTTGTCCCTGAAGTAGGTTGACCGTTACTCCAAGCCGTACCATCCCAAGTAGACGTTAATTCTTTTCGGCCGAATAAGGTAACATTATCTACTGTCCATATCTCCTGCGCAGAATTGGTGATTAAAGTAACTCTGACTGATAAGTTGGCCACTTTTGGCAAGTTGGAAAGCACTACTGTACTGTAACCTTCGGTGGTTTGGTAATTGATAGTTGAAGGGGCTATCGTAGGGGCGAAAATAGTAGCCACATTGAATCCGGTGTAATTTTTACTGGCCGTTCCTATACCGGCCGTGTAATTCCACACTGAGTTATTCAATCCTTGTATCTGAACTTCATTCGACCAAGTAGTTCCTCCATTAGCACTCACAGCCACAACTATCCTGTCAGTATTGTCCATACCATTGGTTACTACGCTGGAAAAAGCAGCTAATCTGACGTTTAATTCAACATCACTAAAAGTAGTGGTATTGATGTTAGACATGGTCAAAACACCGGTTCCTCCTGCGGTTTGCAAAGCCGATGCTCCTAAAAAGCGATTACTCAAACCAGTGTCTCCGGATACGGCAAAACCTACTCCGGTTGTTAACGAAGCTGTAGCTCCCGTTAAAGTATAGCCCCAAGTTGGTGTGCCCGGTGTGG
>JBIIXM010000287.1:0-2760 GCA_044338435.1 Flavobacterium sp.
ATTGTCTTCGCTTTCGCAACGGATAATATCGCTCACTTCAAACAAATGAATGCCATCGGAATTCGACAAAGCAATTCTCTTGAAATTATCAACTTTCTTACGAATGTTCTCCAACAACAAATCGATGTGCGCCACGTTATCGTTTTTGTCAATGACTTGCTTGAGCTTTTCGATGACTTTTTGCAAGTCTTCCGGATCAACCGGTTTGAGCAAAAAATCTAAGGCACTAAATCGGAATGCTTTAATGGCATATTGCTCGTGGGCTGTGATGAATACAATTTGCGAATTGAGTTTACCTCTTTGATTGACTTCCTCAAGCAAATCAAAACCGGAACCGTCGCCCAAATGAATATCGAGAAAGATCACTTGCGGCGGATTTTGCAATACTATTTTCGCACCGGTTTCCACGCTGTCGGCTTCTCCTATAATGCGGATTTCAGGCGCATATCGAGTTAACAAGCTTTTCATGCCGTTTCTCAAATTGCTATCATCGTCTATTAATAAGGCTGTAATCATTTGATATATTGAATGGGCAAATGCAAAGTCACTTTAGTACCTTGTGTTTCTCCGTTGTTGTTTTTAACTTCTTCTATGGTGAACTCTGTTTTCTGTTTGGTTGTCGATTCTATCATTTCCAAACGCTTCTTGGTAATATCCAACGCCATCGATTTGTGCGCTACTACCGAATGTTGTTTTTGCGATTTTGACTCGCTGAACCCTATACCATTGTCTTCTACGGTACAAAGCAAGCTGTCATTTTCCAACACAAAGCGAACCGCAATACTGCCTATTTCTTTTTTGGGAATGACACCGTGAATGATGGCATTTTCCACAAAAGGTTGTAACAATAACGGCGGTATAGCCATATCGTCTTCAATAGCATCACTTTTGAAAATGGAAAAGGTAAACTTATTATTGAACCGCAATTGCTCAAGTTCCAAATAGTTTTGCAAACTCTCAATTTCTTTGTCGATGGGAATCAGAGATTCTTTTGAATACTCCAAGGTCAAGCGCATTAATTTAGAGAATTTCGACAAGTATTTGATAGCCGAATCGGTACCGTTTTGCACAATAAAGCTCGATATCGAACCCAAACAATTGAACACAAAATGCGGATTCATTTGCAAATGCAGGGCTTTTTGTTCGTACTCGGCCAATTCTTTTTGCAACGTTAAATTCTTTTTCAGTTGAATTCTATTGTAAATCAGAAACGCAATACCGAAAAGCAACAAGCCGAAAACCGCCGCAAATATCAGTTGCAGTACATTGCGTTTGGATTCTTCCTGCAACAGTAAATCGCGCTTTTCAATTTCTTTTTGATGGATGGCTTCGCGTTTTTCAAAATCGAATGCCATTTCTTCTTCTACCGTTCGGCGGATGTTTTCTTCGTTGGTCAAACTGTCTTTAGCGATGCTGTAAGCTTTAAAGTGCAACAAGGCTTGAGCCGAATTGTTTTGTTTGGCATAAATGTCGCTCAACAATTTTTCAGCAATCACCTGTTGCTCCAATACTTTAATTGATTTGGCCAGGCTTAAGGCTTTTTCAGCAAAAACAATAGCTTGTTGCGCTTTGCTTTGTTCCAAAAACAATTGTCCTAACAACAAATACGTATCGCCTACTCCGAATTTATCTTCTATGCTTTCAAAAGTTTGAATGGCATTATTCCAATGCGCAATAGCTTTTTCGGGTTGTTTCGTTGTCTTGAAATACAAACCGACATTGTTGTACCATTCGCCCAAAGCACGAGGATTCGGGTGTTGGCCTAACGTCGATTTGGCTTTGGTGTAGTATTCGAAAGCTTTCTCCGGATTTTTTTGCTTTAAATAGGTATTGGCAATGTTGGTGTACGTAATTCCTATATTCGGGTCGGCTAATTTTTCTTGTATTTTTTGCGCTTTGACAAAATAGGCCAAAGCTTTAAAATCGGATGCCAATGATTTATAAACGATACCGATATTATTGTAAAGTTTGGCACATTTTTCTTCATCACGAAGTTGTTCGTAAATCTTGACCGATTTAAGATAATACTGTAATGCTTTGGCATAATTACTCTGTTCCGAAAAGACAATCCCGATACTACCCAACGCTTTGGCTAAACCTTTTTGAACCTCTTTATCAGTAGCGGCAGCGGCATTTTCAAATACATGCTGCGCATCGGTAAAATAGCGTAATGCTTTGGGATAGTCGCCTAAGATAATATTAGCGTTTCCTAAATTCAACAACGCATTCCCTTTGGCCAATTGGTAGTCTGTTTTCTGAGCCAAATCGAAAGCTTTTTGAGCATAAACCTTCATCGCTTTGGGATCAGAAGTCTTGTAGGCATCGGCTATAGCATTGAGCAATTGTGCTTTATCGATGTCGTTTTTGGTTTTGCCAAGCACTGTTATCAAGCTGTCAGCTTTGGTATTTTGGGCCGCAACCGAAAAAAAGGCTGAAAACCATAAACCCAAAGCAAAAAAGTAAAGTTTTCTCATGATAATAAAGTCAATGCTATACAACAAATGTAAGATTTCCATTCGGAGGGAAAAACAGCAAATGAGTATTTACCGACTATAGTTGAGAATTTGACAAAAAAAATCCCGAGCCAAAACTCGGGATTCTTTATATTGGTTTAAAACAATATTATGATAAAGCGGCTTTCACTTGGTCGGCTGCTTCTTGGAATTGTACCGCAGATAAGATTGGCATTCCTGAATTGTCGATTAATTCCTTAGCAATTTCTGCATTGGTTCCTTGTAAACGAACAATAATCGGCACTTT
>JBIIXM010000288.1:0-2751 GCA_044338435.1 Flavobacterium sp.
AAGCACCGCCGTGTCCCGCGTCCATATTGGTATCCAAGTACAATTGATTGTTGTCTGTTTTCATGACTCTGAGTTTAGCCACCCATTTGGCAGGCTCCCAATATTGCACTTGTGAATCGTGTAAACCCGTAGACACATACATATGCGGATACGCCTGAGCCGTAACATTGTCATAAGGCGAATATGATAACATATAATTGTAATACTTCTTCACATTCGGATTACCCCATTCGTCGTATTCACCGGTCGTAAGCGGAATACTGTCGTCTAACATCGTGGTCACTACGTCTACAAACGGTACTTGTGCGATTACGCCGTGGTATAAAGACGGTGCCATATTAACAATAGCACCCATTAAAAGACCACCAGCCGAACCGCCTTCTGCATACAAATGTTGGTTTGACGTGTATTGTTGGTCAATCAAAAATTTCGAACAATCGATAAAATCCGTAAAAGTATTTTTCTTTTTTAAGAGTTTGCCATTTTCATACCATGGTCGACCTAAATCTTCGCCGCCTCGAATGTGCGCTATGGCATAAATAAAGCCTCGGTCTAACAAACTCAAGCGAACCGTTGAAAAATAGCAATCCATAGTTACACCATACGAACCGTAAGCATACAACAAGGTCGGATTGTTACCGTTCTTTTGTAATCCTTTGCGATACACCATCGAAATAGGCACTTGCGTTCCGTCTTGCGCTGTAGCCCAAACGCGTTCTTCTTGATAATTGTTTTTATCAAAAGTACTGCCAACAACTTCTTGCTCTTTTAAAACCGTTTTGGTTTTTGTTCGCATATTAAAGTCGATTACCGACGAAGGCGTGGCCAATGATTGGAATGCATAACGCAATATTTCTGTATCAAAATCTAAATTGGTAGTCGTATAAGCCGTAAAGGTTTCGCTGTCAAAAGGCAAATAATAGTCTCCTTCCCCATTCCACGGCATAATTCGAATTTGATTCAACCCATTATAACGCTCAGTAACCACCAAATATTCCTTAAAAATATCAATATCTTCCAGTAAAACCTCTTCTCGGTGCGGAATCACATCTACCCAATTTTCTTTGCCTATCGCGTTTTCCGGCGTTTTCATCAGCTTAAAGTTGGTTGCCTTATCTTTATTGGTTACGATGTAAAAATGATCTCCGAAATGCGACATCGAATACTCCAAACCTCGACTTCGTTTTTGGAAAACTGTGAACTTCGCATCCGGTGTAGCCGATAAAACCATACGGTATTCCGTTGTCATGGTACTGTTGGAGTTGATAATGATATATTTTTTCGATTTCGATTTGTAAACCGAAACATCAAAAGTTTCATCCTTTTCAAAGAAAACCAATTCGTCTTTATCGGGACTTGTCCCTAATTTGTGTTTGTAAATTTTATCCGGACGCAAAGTTTGTTCATCTTTACGCGAATAAAATAAGGTTTTATTGTCACTGGCCCAAGTCGCGCCACCGGTCGTGTTTTCTATTTTAACCGGCAGAATTTCTCCGGTTTGCAAGTTCTTGATTTGAATGGTGTACTGTCTTCTGGAAACCGTATCAACACCAAAACTGGCCCAAACATTGTCTTCACTTACACTCAAGCCGGCTAAGTTAAAATAGGCATGTCCTTTTGCCATTTCGTTGCAATCAAACATGATTTCTTCGGGCGATTCCAAACTGCCTTTTTTACGAGAATGGATTGGGTAATCTTTGCCTTTTTCGAAACGGGTAATATAGTAATAGCCGTTGTAGAAATACGGCACCGATTCATCATCTTCCTTAATTCGGGCTTTCATTTCCTCAAACAAACTGTTTTGAAAATCTTTGGTATGAGCAGTCGATTTTTGGTAGTAGTCGTTTTCTTGGTTAAGGTAATCAATCACCTCAGGATTTTCTCTTTCATTCAACCAATAGTAATTATCCGTTCTCGAATGACCGTGCTTTTCCAGGATTTTGGGAATTATTTTCGCTTTAGGTGGTTGTATGGCGTTTGACATTAGTATCGTAAAATTATAATCAACAAAAATAAGTATTATGCCCGCATAACTTTAACAAAACTTCGGAAGTTATGCACTTAGAAATTAACAGTATTTGTTACCTTAGCACTTTAATTTAAATGAATACTTATGTTTGGAGACATGATGAACATGATGGGCAAACTCAAAGAAACCCAACAAAAAATTGAAGCCACTAAACAACGTTTAGACACCGTATTGATTGATGAAAAAAGCAATGATAACTTACTAAATGTAACCATTACCGCTAACCGTAAAATCCGTTCCATCAATATAGATGAAAGTTTGTTAGAAGACAAAGAACAATTGGAAGATTACCTGATTTTAGTCTTGAACAAAGCCATCGAAAAAGCGACTAATGTCAACGAAGCTGAACTCGCTGCCGTTGCCAAAGAAGGCATGCCGAATATTCCGGGCATGGATTTATTTAAATAAGCATGAACATCAGCTACCCTTTTTTACTCTTGGCCTTATTGGCTGAAATTATTGGTACGGTTGGTGGCTTTGGTTCTTCTGTATTTTTTGTGCCGATAGGTAATTTTTATTTCGATTTCCATTCGGTACTGGGCTTAACAGCCGTTTTTCACTTGTCGAGTAACCTCAGTAAAATAGCCTTGTTCCGAAGGGGATTAGATAAAAAGTTATTGCTTTACATTGGATTACCTTCTGCCCTATTTGTTATTCTTGGTGGCATACTATCAAAATACTTACAAATCTATTGGCTGGAAATGCTTTTAGGTATTTTTCTG